>NZ_VHLB01000046.1:0-70870 GCF_006547365.1 Myxococcus sp. AB056
TTCCCCCGGGGTGCCAGAGGCCGAGCCCCCCGCCCGCTCCGTGTCCATCATCGTGGGCGGCGACGTGACGCTGGGCCACAACTACCAGACACACTACGACGCGGAGACCGCCAAGGGCCGCCCCCGGGACGCCCTGCTGGCCTACGGGTTCCAGGAGGTGAAGCCCCTGACGGACGCCGCCGACCTGTTCGTCGTCAACCTGGAGTGCCCCTTCACCGAGCGCGGCGAGAAGCTGCCCAAGAACTTCAACTTCCGCGCGAAGCCGGAGCTGGTGGGCATCCTCACCGCCGGCGGCGTGGACGTGGTGAGCCTGGCCAACAACCACCTGATGGACTACGGCGCCCAGGGCCTGCTCGACACGCTGGACACCCTGGACGCGGCGCGCATCCCCTACTTCGGCGCGGGCCGGAACCTGGCGGAGGCCCGGCGCCCGGCCATCGTCACCGTGGGCGGCCAGCGGGTGGCGCTGCTGGGCTACTTCTTCCTGGGCACGCGCAACATCGAACCGCCCGGGGTCTACGCCACGGAGACGACCCCTGGGGTCTCCGGCCACTTCTCCGACGAGGCCGTCATGGAGCAGATGCTCCGGGAGGACATCGCCGCGGCCCGGGCCCAGGCGGACATCGTCCTGCCCTACTTCCACTGGGGACGCGAAGGCACCTACACCCCGGAGCCCTACCAGGTCCGGCTGGCCCACGCCGCCATCGACGCGGGCGCCGCGGGTGTGCTGGGCGCCCACCCGCACGTCCTCCAGGCCATGGAGCTGTACCAGGGCAGACCGGTCGTCTACTCGCTGGGGAACTTCGTCTTCGGGGGGAACTGGAACCCTCGCGACAAGCGCGGCGCCCTGTGGAAGGGCCACTTCGGGCCCGACGGCGGCTACCTGTCCAGCGAGATTCTGCCCTTGAGGACCGACCGCTTCCCGGAGCTGCCCTTCCAGCCGGTGCCCGTCACGGGCGAGGCGGCGGAGGCAGTGCTGCGGCTCCTGGCGGAGTCTTCAGAAGGCGTGGAGCGGATGCTGCCCGAACTGGAACCGTGGGCCCGTCCGCCTCCCTCCCCCGAAGTCCGAGGGAGGGAGTAGCCAACACACTAGACCTTGTTGTTGGACTGGCCCTTCTTGGCGCGGTTGCGGCGGCGCTTCAGCTGGGCCTTCCGGCCCTTGGCGCGGTTGGCGACCTTCTTCTTGGAACGATTTCCCTTCTGGGCGGGCATGTGGAAGGACTCCGTGTAGGTGATGTGAAACCGACCGCTGAGCGCGGTGAGGGCGGCCCTTTTTTCATGCTCCCGCCCAAGCGTCCAAGGAATTTCTTGACTCCGCCCGCCCTTGCCAGAGGCCGTGCAAAGGGGCAATACCCCCCGGAACGACGATGATTGACAAACTCGAAGACGTCGAACGCCGGTTCGAACGCCTGACCGCCGACCTGTCGAACCCCGACGTGCTCGCCGACTCGGCGAGGCTCCAGAAGGTGTCCAAGGAGCGCGCGGGCCTGGAGAAGCTGGTCGAGGCCTTCCGGTCCTACCGCAAGGTGCTCGCCGACCTCAGCGAGGTCGAAGCCTGGCTCGGCAGCAGCGACGCCGACGAGAAGGCCTTCGCGCGCGAGGCCCTGCCCGGACTGAAGGACCAGCGCGACGAGCTGGAGGCCAGCCTCAAGATTCTCCTCCTGCCCAAGGACCCGAATGACGAGAAGAACGTCATCCTGGAAATCCGCGCGGGCGCGGGCGGTGACGAGGCCGCCCTCTTCGCCGAGGAGGTCATGCAGATGTACCTCCGCTACGCGGACCGCCGGGGCTGGAAGGCGGACATCCTGGACATGAGCCCGGGCAACGCCGGCGGCGTGAAGGACGCCACGGTGACGCTGTCCGGTGACGCCGTGTTCAGCAGCATGAAGTACGAGTCCGGCGTGCACCGCGTGCAGCGCGTGCCGGCCACGGAGACGCAGGGCCGCATCCACACGTCCACCATCACGGTGTCGGTGATGCCGGAGGCGGAGGACGTGGACGTGCAGGTGAACCCGGCGGACATCGAGATGCAGGTGATGCGCTCCACGGGCTCGGGCGGCCAGAGCGTCAACACCACGGACTCCGCGGTGCGCCTCATCCACCACCCGACGGGCATCGTGGTGAAGTGCCAGCAGGAGAAGAGCCAGCTGAAGAACCGCACCATGGCCATGCGCATGCTGCGGGCGAAGCTCTACGACATCGAGCAGGAGCGCATCCGCAACGAGCGCGACTCCGCGCGCCGCGCCCAGGTGGGCACCGGCGACCGCAGCGAGAAGATTCGCACCTACAACTTCCCGCAGGACCGGCTGACGGACCACCGCATCGGCCTCACGGTGCACAACCTGCCGGGCGTCATGGCCGGTGACGTGGAAGACGTCATCACCGCCTGCCGGACCTACTACCAGGCTGAAGCGCTCAAGGCGCAGACGGCCGGCGGCCCGAAGCCCTCCGCATGAGCAGCGAGCCCTGGACCATCCGCAGGGTCCTCACCTGGACGACGCAGCACTTCGAGAAGCGACAGGTGGATGCGCCGCGGCTCACCGCGGAAATCCTCCTGTCGCACGTGCTCGAGCTCAGCCGCGTCCGGCTGTACGTGGACCTGGACCGCCCGCTCTCCAAGGAGGAGCTGGGCGCCTACCGTGCCCTCATCGAGCGGCGCATGGCGGGCGAGCCCACGCAGTACCTGACGGGGGTGCGTGAGTTCTACAACCGCCCCTTCAAGGTGGACGCCCGGGTGCTGATTCCGCGCCCGGAGACGGAGCTGTTGGTGGAGGCGGCGCTGCGCATGCTTCCCAAGGACGCGCCCGGCCGCGCGCTGGACGTGTGCACTGGCTCCGGCTGCATCGCCATCAGCCTCGCGGCCGAGCGGCCACAGGCGACCGTCATCGCCACCGACCTGTCTCCGGATGCCTGCGCGCTGGCGCGGGAGAACGCCCAGGCGCTGGGCGTGGCGGACCGGGTGACGGTGCTGCAGGGCGACCTCTTCACCCCGGTGCCCGCGGGCGAGCGCTTCCAGGTGGTGGTCTCCAACCCGCCGTACATCGCCTCCGGGGAGATTCCCGGCCTGTCCGCCGAGGTGCGACGCGAGCCGAAGCTGGCGCTCGACGGCGGACCGGACGGGCTGGTGGCGGTGCGCCGGGTGGTGACGGGTGCGCGCCAGTGGTTGGAGCCTGGCGGCCTCCTTGCATTGGAGATTGGCGAGGACCAGGGCCCCGCCGTCCTGGAGCTCCTGCGTGCCGCGGGTTACGCGGACGCGCGGGTGGAGAAGGACCTGGAGCGGCGGGAACGGATGGCATTTGGGACACAGCCCGTGGCCAGCGAGCCACAGGGCTGAAGACGCAGGGAACCATGGACAAGATCGTCATCAAGGGCGGCCAGGCGCTGCACGGCGAAGTGCAGGCCTCGGGCGCGAAGAACGCGGCGCTGCCCATCCTCGCCTCGGCGCTGCTGGCCGACGGCACCTCCACCTACCGCAACGTGCCGGACCTGGCGGATGTCGCCACCATGCTCAAGGTGCTGCGCACCATGGGCTGCGACGCGGAGCGCGACAAGGAGACGACGGATGTCTGCCGGGTGGGCGTCAACGGCCATATCACCCCAGAGGCGCCATACGACCTGGTGAAGACGATGCGCGCCAGCGTGCTGGTGCTGGGGCCGCTGGTCGCCCGCTTCGGCCGGGCGCGGGTGTCCATGCCGGGCGGGTGCGCCATTGGCGCGCGGCCCATCGACCAGCACCTCAAGGGGCTGAAGGCGCTGGGCGCGGACATCCACCTCACGGAAGGCTACGTGGAGGCCACGGCGAAGCAGCTCAAGGGCGGCACCGTCAACTTCGACGTCATCACCGTCACCGGCACGGAGAACGTGATGATGGCGGCGGTGCTGGCCAAGGGCCGCACCCTCATGGAGAACTGCGCCCGCGAGCCCGAGGTCGAGGAGCTGGCCAAGGTGCTCAACAAGATGGGGGCGCGCATCGAAGGCGCGGGCACGTCCAGCATCACCATCGAGGGCGTGGACGGGCTGAAGCCGGTGGAGCACGCCATCCTCCCCGACCGCATCGAGGCCGGCACCCTGCTGGTGGCGGCGGCCATCTCCGGCGGCGACGTGCTGGTGAAGCGCGTGGTGCCCGAGCACATGGACGCGCTGGTGGAGAAGCTGCGCGAGGCCGGGTGCACGATTACCACCGAGGGCAGCGGCCTGCGCTGCAAGGCGCCCCAGCGGCTGGACGCGGTGAACATCACCACCACGGAGCATCCGGGGTTCCCCACGGACATGCAGGCCCAGTTGATGGCCCTCATGTCTGTCAGTCAGGGGACGTCCGTCATCAGCGAGAACATCTTCGAGAACCGCTTCATGCACGTGCCGGAGCTGCACCGGCTGGGCGCGGACATCACCATCCAGGGGCCCACCGCGGTGGTGAAGGGTGTGAAGGGCCTGAGCGGCGCGCCCGTCATGGCAACGGACCTGAGGGCGAGTGCGTCACTCATCCTGGCCGGGCTGCGAGCAGAGGGCCGCACCGACGTCAGCCGCGTCTACCACCTGGACCGGGGCTATGAGCGCCTGGAGCGCAAGTTGAGCGCCCTGGGTGCGGACATCCGCCGCGAGAAGGCGTAGGGCTGAGGGGCTGGGGGGCGACGGGACGGCGCGTTGCCAACAGAAGGCACAAGGCGGGTTGCATCCGAAATTTCGCGCGACCTATCATTCTCCCATCGACTGGGGAGAACACCACTCCCCCCCAACAGGAGAATGGAACCGCCCCATGGATTGCCCCAGCTGCAACGTCGAGATGTCCGATCTCGAGGGGGATGATCAGACGTTGCGAAAGTGTGGAGATTGCGGCGGCCTTTGGATTGACGTCGCGGACCTCAACCGGGTCCTGCTCCACAACAACCTCCCCGGGCTGGAGAGCCAGGGCGGCAAGGTGGATGCGGAGGCACTGACCGGTCAGTGCCCCGAGTGCCAGGTCGACCTCGTCCGCGTGGACGGTGGCGACCGCCAGCATCCACTGCATTACGACACCTGCGAGTCCTGCGGCGGCATCTTCCTGGAATCCGAATTCCAGGACGCCACCGACGTGAAGGTCGCGGTCGAGGAAATCATCGCGTTCTTCCGCCACTTTGGCGCGAAGCGGAAGATGGCCGCGCTGTAGGCGCAGTGCGTCGCCCCCCGGGAAACCGGGCGGGCGGCAGCCAGCCCGCCCGCTCACCGCTGGCTGCGGAACTCCTCACCCCAGGCCTCGGCGACGGGCCCGTCGAACGCCAGTGATGCATCCGGCGAGCGTGTCCCCTCGGAGTCCCCTCGCGGGAAGCGCACCGTCACCCGCCCGTGCGGGGGGACGTCCAGGGACAGCTTCTCTCCGGACAGCGTGTAGGCGCCGCTGACTGTCGTGGACACCTCGCCCTCCAGGGGCTCCTCGGTGAGGCTGTAGGTTCCGTCCAGGTAGAAGGACAAGAAGCGGTGCGGTGCGCCCTTCAGGCCGCCGAACCAGGTGCCGAGCAGCGGCGCCAGCCGGCCGTTGTAGCGCAGCTTGGGCGCCAGCCAGGTGCCATTGAGGGCCTTCCCGCCGGAGTAGAAGACGATGTCGGTGACGCACACGGGCGCGTCGTCCTTGGCCCCCGGGAAGCGCTCCGACACTTCCAGCGTGAAGCGGGCGCCCCGAAGTCCGGGCTTGAGGGGCACCACCTGGAGCCCGCGCTTGTCCTCCACGCTGACGCTACGTGCTTCCTTGATGCCGGTCAGGGTGAGCTTCCGCGCCCGCGCGCGGGCCTTGAACGCGGCCCGGTCCGAGCCGTCGCCCGTGTACACGCGGACCTCGTCCACGGTGACGATGTCCTTGAAACCGAAGGTGAAGGACGCGGGCGCGTCTCCGCTGACACACCACGCGGTGGAGTCGCGGCCGTCGAGCACGTTGAGGGGCCCATAGCGCTCCGGCTGGCTGGTGCGGTCGAGCCAGTCGGAGGCCTGGACGTAGCCTGGCGGGACATTGGGTGCGGCGGAGGCCGCCGTGGAGAACAGGAGGGAGGCGAGGAGCAGGCGTCGCATGTCCCCGCATCTTTGATCGCCTCGCGAGCGCGGCTCCAGTCCGAGCACGCACGGAGCGGCCGGGTGGATGCGGATGAAAGCGCCAGCGCGGATGTTGGGGTGCTTGACACTCCGTCCCCGACGGGAAGGATGGCGGCCTGTGCTGGAGGAGACCGTGATGAGACGCTGGGGGTGGGCCTGTGTGCTGGGGCTGATGCTGGCCGGCTGCAAGGAAGACAAGGCGCCGGAAGCTCCGGACGCGGGTCCGGTGGAGACGGGACCGGCCGCTCTCACGGAGAAGGAGCCCAACGACCGGCCCGACCAGGCCCTGGACATCACCCGCCACAGCACGGTGAGCGCGGAGCTCACCGCGCAGCCGAACAAGGCGGACGAGGACTGGTACCGGCTGGCGCCCGGCGCGCCGCGCATCGCGGACGTCACCGTGTCCGGCCTGCCCGGCGGGGACATCACCCTGGAGGTGTATGACCGCGACCGCAACCGCCTGGTCGGCATCAACAGCGAGGGTGAGGGCAAGCCGGAGCGGTTCCCCAACCTCTACGTGGAGAACGAGCGCTTCATCCGCGTGGTGCCCACCCGCAAGGGTGTGGGCGGCGCGTACACGCTCGAGGTCCGCATGCGCGCGCCCGAGGACGGCGAGGAGCGCGAGCCCAATGACCGCGCCGTGGACGCGGTGAGCCTGACCTTGGGCCAGACGGTGACGGCCTTCCTGGGCCATGCCGGCGACGAGGACTGGTACCGCATCGAGCTGCCGGACCCGACGCAGCCGTCGAACGCGGGGGACGCCGCGCCGGGCAAGGGTGGGACGCCGGAGAACCCCTCGCCCTTCGGCGATTCGCCCTCGCAGAACACGCCGCCCCAGGGCGCTGGCGCCGCGCCGCAAGGGATGGGTGGCACGCAGCCCGGAACGGGTGGCACGGCCCTGCCCTCTGGGCAGGACACCGCGGAGGGCGGGGACCTGGCCGCCCGGCAGGGGATGGGAAATCCCGGCGCGCGGGACGGACATGGACTCCCTGGCGAGCGGCAGGACCTGGGCGGCACCGGCTTCGACGCGGAGGAAGGCGCCGCGCCTCGAAACCCGGACGCGGAGGGCACGTCGCCCGGCCAGGGCGATGGGGACGGCTTCGGACGTGCCGAGCCCCCCTCCCCCACTCAGGAAGGCACCTTCGCGGGGAGCGAGCCGCCGCCCGTGGGCAGTGAGGCGGTGGGCGCTGCCATCGCCCGCGCGTTGGATGCGGGCACACCGGCGGTGCCTCCCGAGCCGCCCTCGGTGGCGCTGAAAATCGAGCTGACGGGCGTGGACGGCGTGCGGCCGGAGCTGTCGGTGCTGTCCGCGGCGGAAGCGCCGCTCTTCACGCTGCGCGGCAAGGAGGGCGAGACACTGTCGCTGCGCAACATCGGCGTGCGCGCCACGGACCGGGTCGTCTACGTGGTGGTGAAGACGAGCTGGGTGGGCACGGGCAAGGAGGCCCGCCGGACCTTCAACACCACCATGCCGTACACGCTCACCGTGTCGCAGGAGGAGGCCGGCGCCAGCGCGGAGCTGGAGCCGAACGACGAGCTCCACAAGGCCACGACGATTACGGCCGGGGGCTACCGCGAGGGCTTCCTGGCGCCCAAGGGGGACGTGGACCACTTCGTCCTGAAGACGGCCGAGCCGGTGCTGGCCAAGGTGGAGCTGACGGGCGTGGAGCGGCTGGACCTGGTGCTCTCCATGGTGGAACCGCCGGAGGGTGAGTCCGGCAAGGAGACGGTGCTGCTGCGCGCCAACGACGGCGCCATCAAGGAGCCCGAGCGCCTCAACAACGTCGCCTGCAACGGCGCCTGCTACTTCCGCGTGGAGGGCGCGTCGCGCAAGGTGGACGGCAAGTGGGTGAAGGACTTCGAGAACGCCGAGCAGCCCTACCGCATCACCGTCACCACGGTGCCGGACAACGGCAGCGAGGAGCGTGAACCCAACAACACCGCGGACCGGGCGCAGGACCTGACACTGGGCCAGCCGGTGCGTGGCACGGTGTATCCGGTGAAGGACACCGACTTCTTCCGCTTGGACCTGTCGGACCGGCCGGTGCGCACGCCCATCCGGGCCACGCTGCTGGGCATCTTGAAGGTCGACGTGGGGCTGTACCTGCACCGCGTGCAGCCGGACGGGAAGCTTTCGCTCGTGCAGACGGCCGACCGGGCCAAGGGCGACCAACCGGAGAGCATCCGCTACAGCGCCGAGCCGGGCGTCTACCTCTTCGAGGTCCGGGACGCGCGCAACCGCGAGTCCAACTTCCAGGATTCCTACCAGCTCACCGTCGAGGAGTCGGAGTAGCGGCCTCACTTCCCGTTGACAAGCCACGGGGCGGCCCGTACTTTGCGCCCTGCTTCGCCCGCGGTGGTAGCTCAGTTGGTAGAGCACGAGCTTCCCAAGCTCGGGGTCGAGGGTTCGAATCCCTTCCGCCGCTCACGGATAAAGGCCGGTGGTCCTTGAGGAAACTCAGGACCGCCGGCCTTCGTCTTTTCGGGCCTCGGGGCGTCTTGCAGCAAGGATGCAGTCAACGGCGCGAAGCGCTGGCCTGCTGGAAGTGCGGAACGGCCTCGCTGGTGCCTGGAGCGCCACCCTCGCCTCCTTTCCTGCTTTGTATTGAAACACAGCCACTGCGGTAGGGCGCATCCGCAGCAAGGGTGAGAATTTTCAGCGGAACTGAGAGGGATTGCCGCACGCCTGTCTGCAGGGCGAGTTCGATATCCCTTTGAGAAATGGCCATGGGAATACCATTTCAAGTGAAAGGGTATTCGCGCCCGCAACACCGCTACCGAGTCGTAAACACCGCCGGTCCTGACGGAAGCGAGGCGCCCAGCGCGGGGCGTGGGTCGCTGACGGGGCGCGGGCCTGCGGTCTGGAAGCCAACGCGCCGCTGGGGGATCGCGGCGCGCCGGTCCGGCATCGTCCGCCCGGTGAGTCGTGGCTCCTGATGGTCTCACCTGAGGTATCAACTTGAATCCACACCACAGGACCTCATCCCGGGGGGGATGGCTGCACCTGCGCGAGCCTGCCCGTGTGCTCGCGCTGACTGCCCTTGCGCTCGCGACGCCCACGCTAGCCGCCGAGGGATTCATTTCCGTCACGGCCAGTGGGGATGACGGCAACGTCCCCGCCAACGCCATCGACGGAGACCCCACCACGCGCTGGTCCAGCGACGGCGTGGGCGAATGGCTCACCGGCGACCTGGGCGCCGTGAAATCGCTCAGCGCCGTGGACATCTCCTGGCACCGTGGCGACGAGCGCGTCAATCGCTTCGTCATCTCCACCTCGACGGACGGCACGAACTTCACGCAGGTGCACTCCGGCAACTCGTCCGGCACCACCGCTGCGCCGGAGCGTTACTCGTTCTCCGCGGTGAACGCACGCTACGTGCGCATCACCGTGAACGGCAGCACGATGAACACCTGGGCCAGCATCGCGGAGCTGGCGGCCGTCACCGACGGCTCGACCCCGCCCACCGACCCGCCCGACGTCCCTCCCGAGCGCTTCACCTCCGTCGTCGCCAGCGGAGATGACGGCAACGTCCCCGCCAACGCCATTGACGGCGACCCCGCCACGCGCTGGTCCAGCGACGGCGTGGGGCAATGGATTACCGGCGACCTGGGCACCGTGGCGCAGTTGAGCGCCGTGGACATCGGCTGGCACCGTGGCAACGAGCGCATCAACAACTTCGTCATCTCCACCTCCACGGACGGCACGAACTTCACGCAGGTGCACTCCGGCAGGTCATCCGGCACCACCGCCGAGCTGGAGCGCTACTCGTTCTCCGCGGTGAACACACGCTACGTGCGCATCACCGTGAACGGCAGCTCGATGAACACCTGGGCCAGCATCGCGGAAATGCAGCCTGGCACCGGCTCGACCCCGCCCGGCGTCCCTCCCGAGCGCTTCACCTCCGTCGCCGCCAGCGGAGATGACGGCAACGTCCCCGCCAACGCCATTGACGGCGACCCCGCCACGCGCTGGTCCAGCGACGGCGTGGGGCAATGGATTACCGGCGACCTGGGCACCGTGGCCCAGCTGGGCGCCGTGGACATCGGCTGGCACCGTGGCAACGAGCGCGTCAACAACTTCGTCATCTCCACCTCGACGGACGGCACGAACTTCGCGCAGGTGCACTCCGGCAGGTCGTCCGGCACCACCTCCGCGCTGGAGCGTTACTCGTTCTCCCCGGTGAGCACACGCTACGTGCGTATCACCGTGAACGGCAGCTCGATGAACACCTGGGCCAGCATCGCGGAAATGCAGCCCGGTACCGGTTCGGCCCCGCCCACCGACCCGCCTGGCGAGCAGGGCCAGGACAAGTTCGGCGTGACGATGATCTACCCGACCAAGTCGGGCGGCGAGCAGTGGTTCCTGGCGGACAACGCGACGTCCGACAAGCGCTTCGACCCGCAGAACACCATCACGCGCAACTCGGACGGCTCCTGGAAGATGAAGAACAGCAAGGTGCGCATGTCCGTGTTCACCTCCACGGGCTACAGCGCGTCCAAGATTCCGACCTACGACCGCGACGTGCTGGCCAGCCGGGGCTACATGCAGGCGGCGAACGACTGGCGGAACATCGAGATGACCGGCTTCGTGAAGGTCAACTCGGTGTCCGACGTGTCGGACAACTTCGCGTGGTACGCGCGAGGCGGCAAGCACAACGACAACCACTCGGGGTGCGAGGGCAGCAGCTACAAGGGTTCGCTGCACTATGACGGTCGCGTGCGCTGGCAGAAGGAGACGTGGCACGTCTCCTACAACCAGGCGTCGTACAAGTCCGGTACCTCGGCGCTGCGCGGCCGCTGGGTGGGCTTCAAGTCGGTGATGCGCAACACCAAGGTCAACGGAAAGGAAGCCGTGCGCCTGGAGATGTACCTCAACGAGAACGCCGACAAGAAGACCTGGAAGAAGGTCTACGACATGGTGGACTCGGGCAGCTGGGGTGGTGACGCCAGCCACTGCGGCGGCGCGGTGAACGCAATGCCGATTACCTGGGGCGGCCCCATCGCGGTGTTCCGCTGGGACAGCGCCAACGACGTGGACTTCAAGTGGCTGTCCGTGCGCGAAATCTCGCCGGAGCAGTGAGCCGCTGACCACGTGACGCCCGCCCCGGTGCTCCTTCCTTGGAGTGCCGGGGCGTGGCGTTTTCAGGGCATTCGATGGGCGCCATCACCGGGGTCCGAGCCCTCCCTGGATTCCCCCAGTCGACAGGGGCCCCTCTCCCGTGTGCCGGAGTGGGTCCGCCTCGGGGACGAGAAGGGGCCGGGAGCGCATACCGGTCATCTGCGTGGCAGCGCAATCGAGCAATCCAATATCAGCCCAACAGTATGCGGATGGCTTGCGGTCTGATTTTCGGCTCGCTGCTGATGGCGGCCTCGCCAGGCTTTGCCCATCCCTCAGATGCAGCCGGCTGCGCGGACCGTCAGCGTGAGGGATTCAAAGACATCGCGCGCTGGCCTGACATCGCGGGGTGCGCCGGTGCATGGCGGATTCCGGGCCTGCACACGGACAACCCGGGGATTGCTCCGGCCTGCCCGGGCCTCGTGACCTTCGACACCCTGACCCCCGCCTGCGGCCGCAAGGGCGGTGACGATGGCCCGAAGCCGGGTGGCGCCGGCTGCAACGTGGCCGACCTCTGCGCGAGCGGGTGGCACGTCTGCACGAGCGACGCCGAGGTGATGAGTCGGTCCTCCACCGGTTGCAAGGGAGCCACCAAGGCGGGAGACCAGGCCCTCTTCTTCGCCACCCGGCAGAGCACCAATGGCTGCGGCGTCTGTGCCAACGGAACCTCGACAGGTCCGGAGTGCGACTCCGACAGCTGCACTCCTGGCTGCCTGCAGACCGCCCGGACGTCGAACGACTTCTTCGGCTGCGGCAACTTCGGAACCGAGGCCACGTGTGGCCCCCTCAACCGGTTCTCGGAGAACCTGTGCTCGGGGCTTGAAGGCTCGCCATGGTCGTGTAACGCCGCGACGACCGCTGACGACAACGGCCTCTGCGAGGCCTACACGGCCATCAAGACGGGCTCCCGCTTTGGCGGTGTGCTCTGCTGCCGCGACACCTGCACCGATTCCGACAAGGACGGCGTCTGCGATAGCGCGGACCGCTGCGCGGGCACCGTGCTCCCCGAGTCCCTGTCCACAAGCTCCCTGCCGGGCATGAACCGCTTCGCCGATACTGACGGCGATGGCACCTTCAACACGCTGTCATCGAACGACGGCGAGCCGGAGCGCCGCTTTACCCTCGTGGACACCGCTGGTTGCAGCTGCGCGCAGATTGTCGATGCGCTGGGGATGAGCCAGGAGCACGCCCAATCTGGATGCAGCCTCAGCACCCTGGAGAACTGGGTGTCGCGCGTGAAGGAGAACTAGAGGGTCTGAAGTTGCCCCCATCCTGATGGGCCCCCAGCGCTCCTTTGATTTGGATACGAGTTGTGCCGCGCCTTCTGGTTCCAGGGTAGGAATTCTCCTGGCAGACGCCAATGACCGGCGGCGCTCCTCCATCAGCGAGGTCTCCGTGGCGGCCGGAGCAGGCACGTCCAGTCTGCCGCCCACGGCCATCACCTTCGTCGCGTGGACGGACAGTCGCGTGCTGAGCGACTCACATGGAGAGCGTCGCTCGCTCGAACGGGAGTCGCGCAACGAGAGCATCCCCGGTGATGTTCAAGCCAGACGGCGCCGCGTGGACATGGGACGCTCCGTCCAGCATGGCCCAGCCCCGTGTGCGAAACCTTAAGCCCTGGCACCATGCGGTCCGCTGTCCCGCTCCCCACCCAACAAGCCGTTGAGGTCAGCTCACGCATGTCCAAGACCAACGCCCCTTCAGGACTCGGGTCTGAGTACCACCCGCTCGACTCTCCCCAGCTCGAGAATCCTCATCCGTTCCTCGCGCGTGCACGGCGGGAGGAACCGGTGTTCTTCAGTCCTGCGTTGGGGGCGTGGGTGGTGACGCGCCATGCGGACATCAGCGCAGTGGTCGCCGATACCACACGCTTCTCGTCCGCAGAGTCCATCACGGTGGGCGCCGCGACGACGCCGCCGGAGGTGGTCACCGCGCTGATGGACGGTTACCCCCTGGTGCCCAGCCTGGTCGACAATGATCCGCCAGCGCATGGCCGCTTCCGGAGCCTCGTCAGCAAGGCCTTTACCGGGAAGCGCCTCGCGGAGAAGGAGCCCTTCATCCGCACCCTCGTGGACGCGCTCATCCACTCCTTCAGGCACGAGAGGCAGACGGACCTGTTCCTCCGGTTCGCCCATCCGCTGTCGTGCAGCATCATCGCGGAGATTCTCGGAATCCCCAGCTCGGACATCCACCGGTTCCGGCGCTGGTCCGATGACCTGTCCACGGTCCTCGCGGCGCATGGCCCCATCGAGCACCAGGTCGCGTGCGCGCGAGGCGTGGTCGAGTTCCAGCGATACCTGGCCTCGGCGCTCCAAGAGCGGCAGGTGTCCCCCCGAGAGGACCTGCTGAGCGACATCGTCACCGGGGCGCAGGGGATGACGCCGCCCATGAGCATGGCGGAGCTCGTGAGCCTGCTGATGCAGGTGCACTTCGCGGGACATGAGACGACCGCGGGCCTCATCGTGGGAGCGGTGGAACTCCTGCTCGAGCATCCGGAGCAACTGCGAGCACTTCAGGACGACCCGGGCCTCATCGCGGGCGCGGTCGAGGAGGCGGTGCGGATGATCTCCCCCGTGCATGCCATGTTCCGTACGGCGCTGGAGGCGGTGGAGATTGGGGGCGTGCCCATTCCCAAGGGAGCCCACATCCGCATCGTCTACGCGTCGGCCAACCGCGACGAGGCCCGGTTCCACGAGCCTGAGCGCTTCGACATCCGGCGGCCTGACGTCAAGAAGCACCTCGCCTTCGGGCAGGGCCTCCATTTCTGCATCGGCGCGCCGCTCGCGCGGCTCGAGGCACGCCTGGCAGTGGAGGCATTGCTTCGAAGTCTCCCGGGGCTCCGGCTCGTACCTGGGCAGAAGCCGGGCTTCCTGAGGAGCGTCACCGTCCGGAGGCACGAGAGCCTCGAGGTCGCGTGGGACGTCCAGGCGATTCAGGCCCTCTGACGACCCGACGCACAGGCAGATGAAGAGACGGCCCTACGCCAGCCCAGACATCAAATACGCGACGAGCGCGTCGATGTCCGCCTGGGACAGGTGGGACGTCTTGCCGTGCGCGTCCTTGATGGCCTGGACCCCGCCGACTGCCAACGCGGGGTTGAGCCGCCGCTGGCCGTCCTCATCCAGCACCACCAGCGGAGCGAGGCTGGAGGTGCCCAACCAGTCTCTCTCCAGCTCGCCGCCGGGAAGCCCCCTGCCTCAACACCACGCGGCCTGGGGGCCCTCTCTCCGGGGCCAGTCTCGCACCTGCCGTGGGCAGGCCCAGGTGCTTCAGATTCGCGTGCCCCCAGGCCGTCAGTCGGCCACGGCCCACAGCCCTACGGTGCCATTTCCCTGCCCCCAGGCCACGAAGCGCCCGTCGGGGGAGAAGACGGCATCACTCGTCTGGAGGTCGTCGCCGTCGCTGGCACGGAAGAGGACCTCTCCCGTGTCGAAGTGGTGGAGGGCGAAGCCCCGACCGTCGTGCGCGGCGGCGAGCAGGTGCCCCTCCGGGTGGAAGTCCAGGTTGCAGGCGTAGCCATAGAAGCCCGGAATCATCCGGACGAGGCGGCGCTCCTCCGCGTGGACGACGGCGACGTCCTCCGTGAGGCCCCCCACGACGAGTAGGGGCTCCCGGGGATGGAACGCGACACTCCAGGCCGTGGACGAATTGAAGGGCATCGTCCACGGCGGCCCTCCCGACGCCACCTCCCACAGCCAGAGGACGCCCCGCTGGTCATCGCTCCACTGCGTGGCGGTCGCCGCGGCGAAGCGGCCATCCGCCGAGAGGGCGCACGCGGTGACGGAGAACTCCCCCTCCGGCCACGGCAGCTCCCGGACTGGACGCCAGGCGCGGACATCCCAGAGAAGGCCCGCTTCCTCGTCCATCACCGCGAGCAGATGGGAGCCGTCCCTGGACGCACAGAGCGTGGTGACCGCATGGGGCAGGAACTCCTGGCGCTGGAGAGAGCCATCCCTGGCGGACAGGGCCTTGAGGCTTGGCCGCCAGAGTCCCGAGGGTGACAGCGCCGGAGCGCCGATACAGAGCACCAGTTCCCCCACCGCCACGGCGGGAGCCCCCAGGAGCGGCAACTCCGTGTCCATCACGGGATGGTCCGAGTCCGTCCCCAAATCCCACCACCGCAGATGTGCGGGGTGGCCGTCCTTTGCGACCAGTACCGCACCTTGAGAGTCGAAGCCCAGCCGCTGGCCCGAGGAGTAGGAGACGCGCGCGGGACCGAGCTGCCGCACGCGACTCAGGCGCGCGGCGTTGGCCGGGGTGATGATGGGACGTAGGGAGGTCATTGGCACTCTCTAGAGGCAGGTCCCCGTGCTGTGGTCGGGAATGCACTCGGGCACAAGCCTGTGCTCGCCCAACGAGGCGTCGCGGCGAGCACTGGGGACCTGCTGTGCTCCGGGCGTCAGTAGTCCCAGCGGTAGACTTCCAGCTCCTTCACGTCATACCGGGTCGCGCCGCTCATGCTCAGGCCGAAGTACTGGTACGTCTGGTCCGACGTGAAGGAGTGGACGTGCGTGCCACCGCCCGCGCCCGTCCGGGTCGCGAGCGTCACCCAGGAACTCATACCCGGCGTCCAGCCCATCAGCGTGTAGCCGGGGGGCACGAAGCTGCCCCATTTCACGACGACGCGGCGCACGGCCTCCGGCCGGCTCAGGTTGACGTTGAGCCACACCGTGTCCGAGGTGTTGGCGTGGTACGCCGAGCGCCATGCGCTGCGATAGTTCTCCAGGTGGTAGGCGCCATTTCCGTCCACGGCGGCGCTGGGGGCGCTGATGCCCGTGTTCTCCGAGTCGCTCGCGCTGGCCGCCATGCCGAAGGCAAGGTTGGGGTTGGAGTCCAGATCGAGTGAGCTGCCGAGGTCGTTCACGACTTCGAAGTCGACGATGAGGTTTTCCGTCTCCGGCTTCGTGCTGCCCAGCGCCTGTTTCACGCCCGGGGTGACGTCAATCCAGCACCCCAGGGGCTTGTAGGGGGATGCCGCGCGGCCTCCCAGCGCGGCGTCACTGAGGATGCTGTCGGCGGGCCCGGAGTCCTGGAGCGTGGTGAGGACGCTGCGGCCGTAGCCCGCGTGTCCCGGGTGGCGGTTGGTGATGCGAATCTGCGTGCCCCACTTCAGCGAGCGCGTGCTGCTGGTGCGCAGGTCCGAATAGGCCGCGGTGACGCCAGCCAGGTTGACGATGGTGGTGTTGGCGGCGTTGTAGCCGTAGTCCAGGGGGAGCGCGACGTAGAGCGCGCTCCAGGAGATGGTCTTCCCACTGGCGCCGGTGCCACCCCAGAAGCTGGAGGCATAGGCGCGGCGCTTGCCGGTGAACTGCGCGTTGGCGGTGCCGCAGAGGAGTATGGCGAGCACGAGCGTCCAGATGGGCAGGCTGCCGCGGGACAGGGATGGGAGCATGGAGTGAAGCCTCTCGGGGGAAGGGATGCGGCGAGCTTCGGAGCCATTCGGTGAGGGTGTCAAAAACCCGGATAGGCGGTGGAGGACCGGGCCTGGACGTCGAAGCGTGCAGCGGCTGGAACGCAGTTGCCTCCTCCCGTGACGCAGCAACGCCCCGCTTCCGGATGAAAACGTGCGTCCGCACCTGGAGGTCGTTGGGTGCGCGAATCGCAGTGAGTCTCTGCCGGGGCTTCTCCCTGAGAAAGAGACATCAATGCCAAGCACGAGCGCTTCTGGAACCTGGGTGCAGTTCTTCGACATGTGGGGCTACCAGCACGCCTACATCAACTTCACGGGCGCTCAGAACGTCTCGGATCTGGATGACTACAAGTTCCCGCTGTTTGGCTCCAGTTCCCCAGTCAGCACGACAGCTTCCAGATGTTCAGCGCCCAGCCCGCGGACTGGCCCGGTGCGTCCGCGGCACGGAATAAGGCCCTCACCCAGTTGGCGATTGTCGAAGAAAAAGCGCTCTTCGCCACCATCTCGAACGATCTGGAGTCGCTGGTGGGGGTGCTCATCAACCTCATCCCGGACATCGGAGGGTTCCTCAGCAGCCTGATGCGCATTTTCTGGCCCTCCACCACCAACCCCAACCGCATCTAGGAAGCCATCCAGCGGTACATCGTCAAGGCCGTCTTCCTTGGCGTTGAGTCATCGGTGATGGGCTCCGTTGAGAACGAGTTCCGGGGCATCCTCAACGCCATCAAGCTGTATCAAAACGACCGGCTCTATAATGAGTACGACGGCCTGTGCCAGCTCATCGCGGACCGCGCCCCGCATTTCACCTACAACGCCAACTACCCCGCGTCGCAGTACCCCTCGCAGAAGCTGCCCTGTAGCTCCGCCTGTTTCACGATCGCGCTGGCCATCTACAGCGCGCGCTGGCGTTACTTCGACCAGATCTACGCCTCGGCGCCTTGGTATCAGACAGAGGGGCCCGCGAAGCGCGAGTCCTTCAAGTTGGCGCTGGATTCCATGCTGGAGCAGGCCACGGCCGCGCTGAAAGTGATGGCAAAGCAAGCCTTCAACGAGCAGAAGGCCTGGGCGGAGTCGAAGGCGGAGAACCAGCACCGCGAGCGGGAGGCGTTCCTCTATACTCAACAGTTCGCCGTCAATACGCTGGGGTGGTTGGCGCCCTCCTTCATGTGGCCGTGCTTCGGCTCCACCGGCCAGCTCCCCGTCCAGAGCGTCATTCACGCACTGACGGGCCCCTACGGTGGCGCGGAGAACATCTCGGGAGGGGGCCGTGCGAAGGACGCCGCCGCCAATGGTCAGAACATCTCCCGCGTCCTCCTTCGCACGGGCAGCCGGGTGGATGGTCTCCAAATCTGGCTCGACGGCTCCGAGCAACCCATGCGGGGTACCGCCGGTGGAACCAATGTCTGTGACGTCACCTTCGCGGAAGGAGAGCGTGTCCCGGGAGTGCCCGCTGTCTCCGCCGCCGAGGAGTTCGGCTGGCGGAGACGCACACCCAGTCCAACCGAATCGCACGTGGCGCTACCGTGCCGAGCCGTTGAGCTGAAGGGCCGGCGACTTTCGCGTCGCGCTCCTCCATCGCGCGACGGCGTGTCCTATCGCCGGCCGCGTCTCACGACGAGCGATAGCGCGAGCAGGGCCATGGGGAACAGCGCGGACGGACCACCCTGACAGCCGCAGCCAGACTCCGGCTCCGAAGGGTCCTCCGGCGAGCCTCCATCCACAGAGCCCGCGTCCCCTGCCGGAACTCCCGAGTCCGCCGTGGGATTTCCACCGTCCGTGCCCGTGCTTCCCCCATCCACGCCAGGGTGGGGGCCGCCGTCCACATCCCCGGCCCCACCTGCGTCTGTCGCGCCCGCATCCGTCGCTCCCGCATCAAGGGGCCCCGCGTCCGCCTCTCCCGCGTCCGTCGCTCCCGCATCGAGGGGCCCCGCGTCCGCCTCTCCCGCGTCCGCCGCTCCCGCATCGAGGGGCCCCGCGTCCACCTCTCCAGCGTCCGCCTCACCAGCGTCCGCTTCACCAGCGTCGGGGGTCCCCGCGTCCACGGGCCTGCACTCGCCCTGCTGGCAGGTCCCTCCCGTGCACTCCGAGCCATCCTCCACGGGAGTGGAGGCACAGTTGCCCGTCTCCGTGCAGATGGGCAGGTGGCATTCATCCGGCGCCACACAGTCATTCGCATCCTGGCACTGCGCACAGGCGAAGCCCTCGGTCTGGCTCACGCAGTACGGCGTCGATGCTCCGCACGGAGAGCACGACTCACCACAGAAGAGCGACGAATCACAGGGAGCGCACAAGGCCGCCGCGTTGCACCGGTAGCCCGTCTCGCATCCCCCATTCCCTGGCGCGTTGGCGAACTGACGGTTGCATTGAGCGCACTCGGTGGGAACTGGGAACGAGGGCTGCCCCGACTCCGTCTGATGGAACATCCCGGGCGTGACGAGTACGAAGCCCTCGGTAGCCAGATTGATGATGGGCGGCATGGTCGCTGCCCTCTCGAAGTCCGTGAAGACGCCGTCATATACCGACATCTCGAGTGCGGCGTGATCCCCGACGTTCGTGTGGAGCACCTCCACGCCGTAGAGTCCGGGCTGCGCGAAGTGGACCGTGTTGGTGGCGCGCCACGTCGGAAAGCCGAGCGTCAGCGGACGGTTGATGACCGGGTAGCTCGTCTGGTCGCGGTCGAAGAGCGCCAGGCTCACCGAGTCGTCGGCGTAGAACCCGAAGTGCAGGGGCCTGTCGACCATGTCGCTCGTGACCGCGATGAAGCCACGCAGGCGGGTCGCGAAGGATGTGACGGCATCGCTGTAGCCGAAGTCACACCCGCCGACGGGGCAGCCCGCGACGGCCCCGGTGAAGTCCCCGTAGCTCAGCGTCCTCCCGTCATTGAGGTTGTTGGACAGGTCCAAGGGCGTCCGCAGCACCGAAGTGACGCGGTTGCCCCGGTTCGCCTCCATGAAGGCATTGATACCAGCGATGTAGGTCGACTGAGCCTGGGGGAAGTCAGCCGCGGGATTCCGCGAGACGCTCGTCGCGACGCAGAGGCCCGCCCCCGTCGTCTCGGGAAGGGGCGCCACGGGAGGTCCACTCACCATGACGGCCTGAGCGCTGGCGGTGCAAGGAATGGACAATCCACACAACAAGAGCACGAAAATGCGGAGCAATCGCATCCGCGCGTCTTACTCCTGGCCGCCGAACTCCGACAAGTGCGGCCGGATGTCTCCATCACGCGCAAGCCCACCGGGCGCCTGGCTCATCCAAACGCGCGCAACGCCTTTCCGAGCGCATTGGAATGCGGGGACGTCCACCTCCACCATCGCAAGCCACGTGGGGAGCCGCCACAGGTCACGCCAGGTGATTCGCGGCTCGCGCTGCCGCCGGGGAATTCCTCCGGCGGCAGCAGGCCAACGACAACACCTGAGCTACGGGCGCACCGGCTTCAGGCAGTAGAGCGTGGTGCGCTCGCGAGAGCGCGCCATGTGCAGCGGGTCTGACGTGTCCTTCGCTTTCGAATGCCGCGCCGGGGTCGACCGGGCCCACTGCACCGACAGGCCGCACCGTTCGAACTCCGCTTCGAGCCACCCGGGTGGGCGCAGGCCGAGCAGCACCGCGAGGTCCGACAGGAGCAGCAGGCCCACGCCCCCAGGAGCAAGCGCAGCGGAGAGTCCTTCGAGAAAGCGCCGCAGGAACTGGCTGTCCTCGTCGAACACCGCGCGGTCCACCCGGTTCTTGGGCGGTTCGGGAATCCAGGGTGGATTGCACACCACGAGGTCCGCCGTGCCCTTCGGGAACAAGTCGGCTTCGGCCACCTGGAAGCGCTTGCCGAGCCCGAGCCGCTCCGCGTTCTCCCGGGAACAGGCCACGGCGCGAGAGTCACAATCAGTCGCCTGCACGGACGCCGCGCCCCGCTGGAGGAGGATGAATGAGAGCACGCCGGTCCCAGTGCCGATGTCGAACACGCGCTTGCCCTTCACCTCCGTGAAGGAGTTCAGCAGCTCCACGTAATCCGTTCGGGTCGGAAGATAGACGCCGTAGTGCGGATGAAGCAGCCCAGTGAGGCCAGGAACAGCGAGCCCCTTGCGACGCCACTCCGCCGCCCCGAGCATGCCGAGGAGTTGTTTGAGCGGGACCACGGTGGTGTCCGTCGTTGAATCCCCCCATACCTGATGACATGCCAGTGAAGTGTCCGGTGCCCGCGCGAGCCCGAGCCGGTAATCGCGGTCGAGAGACACCACGATGCGCGACAGGGTCTCGTGTTCGAGCTGCCGGGCCCGCCGCTCGGCACGGAATGCCTCCAGCGGCGAGCGCGCCTTCGCGGGCCGCGGCAGCCGCCGGCTCAGCGCGCCGAGGAGCTGCTTCGCGTTGTGGAAGTCACCGGAGTACAGCAGGAACTCGCCTCGGCGCACCCGCTTGAGCGCCGTATCCGCGCTGAGTCGGTCATTTACGGGAGACAGCCGGGCAGGCGCGGGTTCCGAGCTCTCTGAGTGCCAGGTGAAGGCGAAGTCCAGCGGTGGCGCGGACGGAGAGGTGGAGGGGTTCGGCCCCTCGGGCGAGGCATCGGTTCGGGGAGCGCGAGGCATGGGGATGGGGTAGCACGTCCACGCGCTCCCGTCGCGTGTGGGAAACCACCGGCGCTCGCCGCGCCCTTAGCGCTTCTGGCGGCGACGCGGTCGTCCTGACGCACGGCGCTTCGAGCCACCGGCCGGCGGGCCGTGTCTGAAACGTTGTGCGCCGGAACGCGGCTCCGGGGCGGGGGCCGGCTGCGGCGGCCTTCGCTCTCGCCTCCCGCCGCCGTCGCCCTGTGATGGGCGCTTCGAACGCTTCGAACCGCCCGCTTGCATCGAGCCACTGAGCGCCTGGGTTGCGTCTTTCGCCACGCCTTCGGGCCCGACCGTGCCCTTCACGGCGTCTCGCACGGGTCCACCAGGCCCGAGTGCCTGGTCGGCCACGCGGTTCACCGTCCCGCCGGGTTCCAACGCCCCCTTCGCCGCCCCTCCCACGTCCTGGACGGCCTCGGACACCGCTCCGCCAGGCTTCAGGCTCTCATGGGCGGCTTCCCCCACCTCGCCTATCGCATGCCCCACGGGCCGAAGCAGGCTGGCGAGCAGTTCGGGGTTGCTGTCGAGTGTCTGGAGCGCACGGTCCAGGATTTCATAGACACGCTGGAGCCGGACCTTGAGCAGCGCCTGGGCCTCCACGCCTTTGATGGTCAGCTTGACCCGTTCGATGCCCACGTCGGCGCCCACGTCGAGGCGCACGAGGTTGGCCAGCTCGGCATGCAGTGAGACGCGTGCACGCAAGTTCTCCACGTCGAGCGTAATCTCATCCACCTTCACCGTCGGAACGTCGAGCAGCACGTCGGGCACGATTTCGATGGGCCCCTCGTCGATGCCCGCCTGCGCGAGCGCATGCCGTGTGTCCTCTCGCGTGGCTCCGCCTTCCCGCTGCGAAGGCCGCTCCTCGGGATTGTCATGCTCCGTCTTGTTCGCGGACTTCGTTCCCCGGAATCGCCATGCCCCCCATCCTGTCTTTGCCACGTTCGACCTCCTCGCTCTGTCAAGAGTGAGGAGCGGACAACGGGCCTGACACCCGGTGTGGCCAAGGACCTCGTCCCACTGGCCTCAGTCCATCGAAAGGCACTGCCGGCAGGCCGCAAGGCTTCTCGCGCAGGCAGCCAAGGCCCCCACGGAAGCAGGCCACTCCCGCCTTGTCACAGCCTCCCGAGCAACGCGTCTCCAGATTGAAAGGGAGCTGTTGACCCATGCCCCAGGGAGTTCCCTATGCCGGTACGTCGACCACCGCAATCAAGTCACGCGCGTTTCCAGAGCGCGCCATTGAACGACCAGGAATCCGAGCTGAACGATGACGTCTCCATTGCCGCACGCGCCCGGGGCGAATCGCTCGTCGTGCATGCAATCCATGGCGTTCATGTTCGCACCTGGTCGTCTCCTGGCGTCGAGAGCGTCCACACCTCGCACCGGACAGGTGTACCGGCGCCCCTTACGCCAGGGCACTACGGGCCCTTCGAAGCAGCCATGCATGTGGGAACACGGTTTCAGGAGCCTTCAGCGCCCCCACCGTCCGGCAAGGCCCAGCCCCCTCGGAAGCGCTCCGGCCGGAGACGCGGCTGAACCGCCATCGGTAGCCAGGGCGGGCGCCTCCCGTCCCCCACCCGCCCGGCAATCACTCACCCTTTCGGTCCACCCGCTCCAACTTGCGCCGCAGAGGACCTTCCTCGGGCTCGGGCCTCAACCTCAACGAGGCCAACTGCTCGGCCGCCGCGTCCGCCGCCATGTGTCGCACGGTCGCCAGGACGTCTTCGAGTCGCCCCGATGCATCCAAGCGGTCAGCCAGGTCCCGCGCCTTTCCCGCCGCACGTGTATACGCGCGACGCTCCAGCGCCGAGGCCGGCAAGAGGGAAGCCGACAGGAAGCCCAGGGCCAGGACCCCAAGTCCCGTCCCCACGGGATGCTGTCGCATCGTCTGCGCTGTCCACGTCTGGGCTCCCACCGCGCGGGAGCGCGCATTGTCTCGCGAGGGAAACTTCTCTCGGAGGCTCCCAGCAACCGCCCGGCCCTTGTCGCGGACCGTCCGCAACGGCGCCAGTCCCTCTTGCGCCTGAACGGGAGCGCCGCCGTTCCGTCCCTCGCGCGCCGCCGTCTTGTTCGCGCTACGTCTCATGACTCAGCCTTCCCTTCCACATCGCCAGCACCGCTGGCGCGAAACATCCGCCCCGCGAGCAGGCCAGCCCCCAGCAGTCCCGTGAGCAACAATCCCGGGCGCTGCCGCACGAACTGTCCTGTGCGGTCCAGGAGTGCCTCGACGGATTGCTCATCCAGCCGCGAGGAGGCGCCACGAAACATGCGCTCTCCCGTCTCCAGCATGCGTTGCGATGCCGGGCTCGGTGCACGCCGGGTGGCGCTGCTCAACCCCTCCGCCATGTCCTCCAGCACCGACACGAGCAAGCCCCGCTGGAAGTCCAGGCGCTCCTTCACCCGGCCCCGCGCGTATCCCGTGACCTGTTCGAGCTGCTTCTGCGCAGCTTCCATCCTGGGTGATGCGCGTCGCGCTGGGCCGCGCGAGCGCTTCCTCTCCTTTGTCTTCTTCGAGGCCATGATGTGCGTCCTCCTGACACCGAAGGTAGACACCTCCGCGTCACGTCCGGGCAACCAGACCGCTCACGGCGTGGTCGTTCGCACGCACGTCCCGTGGGTACCTTGCGGACATGGCCGTCGCCACGTTGATTCATCAGGAGGCGAACATGAAGCCAGAGCAGGAGAAGACGCTTCACGAAGAGGCCGTGGCAACGGTGGACCGCCTGGTGCTCAAGCACCCGGAGCTGAAGAAAGAGCTGGAGCAGGTAGAGGGCTATGCCGTCTTCCCCTCGCTGGGTAGGGCATCGCTGGTCCTCGGCGGCTCATACGGCCACGGCGAGGTCTTCGAGAAGGGCAAGCCGATTGGCTTCGCCACGCTGAGCCAGTTGACCCTCGGAGTCCAGGTGGGCGGACAGACTCTGAGCGAGCTCATCTTCTTCCATGACCGTAATGCCATTGAAGCGTTCAAGGGAGGAAAGGCGGCCTTCGCCGCCAACGCGTCCGCCGTGCTCGTGAAGGCGGCGGCGTCCGGAACCATCAACTATGCGAAGTGCGTGGCTCACGCCTACTCACGTGGCGGCATGCTGCTCGAGGCCTCCCTGGGCGGACAGAAGTTCACGTTCATTCCGCGTTCGGACGCATCGGAGCGAGGGAACGGAGGTCTGGTGCAGCGCTTCCGCAGGCAGGATGCGTCCGAGGAGAACGGGGCCGATGACACCGGGCAGCGTCCGCGGCTGCAAGCATCGCAGCCCCCTCCTGCCCTGACCACGGGGCTGACGGCCGCCGCCCTGCTGCTCACCCGGATCATCAAGGCGCAGGCCAGTGCTCGCCACGAATGAAGCGCCCATCCGAGACAAGCTGGCGAGCCAAGGCCGACGCGCGCTGAAGCTCGCGAGGATGGAGCTGGGCGTCCACCGCAGACTGCATGGTGACGCACGGGCGGCACTGCACCGGCTGGAGGCCCGCTCACCGGAGCTTGCTCAGGCGAGGGCTCGGGCCTACGCCTATGCCGTCTTCCCTTCGCTAGGCCAGGGAAGCGCCGTGCTCGGAGGCACCTGGGGGATGGGCGAGGTCTTCCGTCACGAGCGGCTGGTCGGATACGCGGCGCTGGTCCAACTGACCCTCGGAGTCCAACTGGGCGGACAGACATCTTCGGAGGTCGTCCTCTTCGAGGACCAGGAGGCATTCCAACGCTTCAAGCATGGCGGGACGGGACTGGCACTCAACGCGGCCGCGACCCTGGTCAAAGCAGGCGCAGCGAGGGCGCGGGGCCCGGCTGGCAGCACGACGGTCGCGCTGGCCACGGATGGAGGAATGTGGGCGGGCGTCGCGCTCGGCGCCCAGCGCGCCTTCGTCGTGCCGGCCGTCCTCACCCGCAGCAGCACATTGCGCCGGGTCCTCTCATCCATACCTTCTTTGACACGAGGAACGCCGGCCCCCAACGAGGGCGAAACAAGGGAGAGCGCGATGGCCAAGGCGCAGACGACCAAATCCGGAAGAAAAAGGTTGGGCAAGCTCACCGCGGCCTGGAAGCGCCGCAAGGCCCAGGAGGAAGAGAAGACAGGCCCCCAGAAGGTCGCCGCGCACACACGCGAGGCCATGCAGCGGGTCAGCACCCGAGGGCGCGAGACACTGGAGCATCTGCGAGACCGCGTCCCCAGTGGAGACAGAATCCGTGAGCGAGCAGGCAAGGCACGCACCTGGGCAGCCGACCAACTGGGTGAACACGCGGTGGCCATCGGACTGACCACGCTGGCAGCAGGCGTCGCGGGAGCGGCGCTGCTCCCCGTGTCGGACCGGGAGCGCCGCGCGTTGAGCTCCGTGTCCCACAAGGTGCAGGGACTGACCCACTCTCTTGGAGCCGCCCCCCAGGTCGCGCGGCTGACCCGGTCCGTGAGCCACGCGGTGGCACGCGTCCGCCGCGGTGACGGCGCTGCCACGGAGGAGGAGAAACCCCGAGCCCCCCGCCCCAAGAAGCCCGCGGCGACGCGTGGCAAGAAAGCCGCGGGGAAGCCAGCGGCGGCCGCCAAGACATCGCGCCGCCCCCGGAAGGGCAGCCCTCCGCCCCAGGCCAGTAAGTAGGGACGCAGGCTGGAGCGCCCAGCGGAACATCACCTGTTCCCGCTGGGCGGTAGGTGAAATCGGACGAAGCGTTCGTGGAGGGACTGGCCCCACGGCCTGAATCAGGCGCCGTGCAGGTCCCCGGCCATGCACGCCCCGCTGGCGCCTGACAGGATTTCAAGGGCGGCGCGTTGGCCTGACAAGAGCGCTCCCTCCATCCAGCCAGGCATGGGAGAGGTTTGGTCTCCGGCGAAGTGGACCCTGCCTTCGCGCGTTGCGAGCGCACGCCCCCACTGCGTGAGCTGCCTCGGCCGGAACCACGCAAAGGCACCCCGAGCCCAAGTGTCCTGGTCCCATGCGTAGGAGGTTCCGCACTGCACTTCGGAGGACAGCTCCGGCGCGAACTGGCTCAGGCCCCGCACAGCCATGGCGATGCGCTCCTCCTCGGAGAGAAGGCCCGCCGCGCGGGCGCACGGACCCACGCGATACGCTTCGAGGATGCCTGACGGCGGAGGTTGTGTCGGTGCGGCGTCGAGGACGTGCATGATGGGGAGGTCCGTCAGCCACCCACTCGACCACCCCCACTCCGTCCAGAGGCGGCGCCGGTATTGGATGAAGGTGCGCACGACGGACGTATGCTCGAGCTCGCGAATCGCCCGCAGCTTGTCCGCCGGGAAGGCAGGGACGAGCTCAACGCCACGAAGGATCGAGAACGGAATGGCGCACACGAGCCGCTCCGCTGTGAACGTTCTGTGTTCTCCCGTGCTGCCGCGGCAGTACAGACGAACGGTCCCCTGTTCCTGCTCGATGCGCTTCGCAGCCCATCCAAACTGAATCCTTCCACCGAGCGCTTCCGCCAGGGCAACGGGAAGCCGGTCACTTCCGCCCCTCAAGGTGTAGGCGCTCGAGCCGCCTCTGCCGACCGTCAGCAACTCCCGCCGCAGAACCCCAAGCGCCGAGCTTGCGTCGATGCCATCACCCACGAGGTCAAACCGCCCCAGGCTCACCGCGTCGATGGCCGCTGAAGAAGCGCCCCGTTCCACGAGCGCCTCACGAAGGGTCAGGCCATCGAGGTGGGTCGCGGCTGGACCGGGCCAGGACTCATGGAAGGGGTCGCCGACAGCCTCCACGAGGGGAGACACGTACCTCTTATAGAGGCCTGAAAGGCCGAGCTGCTGCTCATCCGCCCTCAGGACATGCGGGAGGCCCGTATCATCACCGATGGGGGCCAGGATGCGACGTCCCCGAAGATGGAAGGGCCGCAAGGCCGACGTGTGCGGAACTGGCAGCGGGTCGAGCTCCAGGCCGAGCCTCCTCGCCAAGCCGAGGACCGTCGAGTGCCCGCTGAGGACATACTTCGCGCCCGCCTCGGCGTACATTCCGTCCAGGAACGGCTGCCGCAGGGTCAGGACCCGGCCACCGACTCGAGAGCGCGCCTCGACCACGACGACATCCCGGCCTGCGATGACAAGCGCATGCGCTGCCGCCAGTCCTGCGAGCCCCGCGCCCAGAATGATGACGCGTTCGCTCATTCGAGACGTCGCCTCGCGTCTTCGGTGAGACTCATGCCAGCGGAAGCAGGTACGGATTCAGCAGCCCTCGCCTGAGCTTGAGCGGCGATGAGGGCAGCTGGGGATTGCGCGGGGGAAGGCGGCGCGGCAGCAGCCCACTCCCGAGGCGTAACAGGCTCGGACAGAACGCCAGAGGCTGCGTCCCAAGGACCAGCGCCTGGCAAGTCCGGAACGGAGAGGCCGCCGCCAGCGTGAGATTGATGACCAGGGTGCGCAGCCCATGCTGTCGGAACCTCGTGACGAGCTCCCCCGCCGTGTCGGGGACCCGAACACGAGGGAGCGCCACCGGGGGGCCTTCCAGGAGCAGGTCGACAGCACTCCGCATCGCGGGGTTCAAGTAGAGCAACGTGATGTCGAGGAGGGAGTCGATGAGCCAGTATTTCTCCAGGACCGGGGGCCGCCGGAGCGCCTCGAAGTCAATCGCAAGCTCCCGACGAAGGGCCACCGCCTCCGTCAACATTCGCATTTCACGGAGCGCTCGGTGCACGGCCACTGCCGGGTCCCCGGCGGCCGCGGCGGCGAGGAGCGTCCCTCCTTTGGGAAACGCCCCCTCTCCTGTCGCCTCGGCGATGAGTGCGATGACGTGAAGGCCGGCGCGACCGGGCAGGTACGAGAAGTGGAGAGTCCAGCCCGAACCCTTGAAATGACGCGACATCCCCTCATCAATGTCGAGCGTAGCCATGTCGAGGCGCCGCGCCCCTTGCCCCCGGTACCAGGCGAGCTGGAGCGCATGGCGCTCTACCACCTCCAGGAGCGCGGACCGCAACGCGGCGTCATCGCTCGTATGCGTCGCGACGCCATTGGATGAGGCACACAGGAAGCGCGGGCCCACGAGCCGTTCGGAAGTCGTGAAGGCTGCAGGAACGAGCAATTGCTCACCGGTCTCCGCATCCGTGGCCCTGACCCAATCCAGTGGCGTGTCCTGGTTGACTGGCGCGTAGGGAAACCCCGGGCTTGCGTACTGCTCCGGCGTGTAGAGGTCCCAATCACGCATGGGCAGGAAAGGTTGCTCGAGCGCACGCGCCGGAGTCGCGCAGACGTCGGGCACACGAAGGAGGGACGAGGCACGCTCGATGGCCTCTGCTCGCGCGGTCAGCCTCCGCTCCTCCAGGGATGCTCCGACGCCCACCTGGGCCAGGAAATGTCCTGACACCACGGGACGACCTCGTTTCCGAAGACGCAGGGTGGCGGCTCCCCAGCTCAGGGTGACAATGGGAGGAGCCCCCCGCCTGCCACGGACCGTGGCTTCGCGCGTCGCGATTCCCACGCGCCCCAACGCGGCACCGGCCATCCGCGAGCCCTCCAGCTTGCCGATGTGGGTCGCCGCGCCCCGGTTCGCGGAGCACGGGCACCCCGCTGCGGGCCGAGACTGGATGCGTCTGGTGCCTGGCCGGCCGTAGGCGCCCTCTGTCCAGGCACGCGCATCGAGAGAATGCGGCTTCATGGCTTTCCGGAGCGCCGTCAGATCGGCTGTCCCCAGCGCAATCACGGCGCGGCGCGGGAGCGCATTCGCCACTGCGGCGGCCTCATCGGGCGCATCCGCGCTCTGAACCTCCCAGAGCAGACCACAGGCGATACACACACCACTGCCAGCGCTTCGCCAACGTGTGGCGCTCAGTTGGATGAGTGCTCCGCTGTTCTCGGAAAGGTCGGCCGTGCGAAGAGGTCCCAGTCGCAGCCTGCCGGTGATTCCCAATGCCTTGCGGAGGGCTTGCTCGTCCATCCAACGTGGAGCACCTCGCCCCAGCGCCCCTTCCTCTTCGAGCCGCGCTCCGAGCTCCCTGGCGCCGGTAGGGTCGACGCCCGCCTTCACCAGCGCGCGGACGACCGCGGAGCTCCCTCCGCGGCGAACGTCTCCGAGGATGGAGACGAGAAGAGCAAAGGGGAGGCCCCGTATCTCCATCAGCGCCCTGCGGGTCTGAAGGATGGAGCTCCCCCTCGCCATTTCGAGGAGCACGACACCTGATTGAACGCCCATGTCGTGCCCGGGACGCCGCTACTTCGAGATGTGGGAAATGCTGGACACGTTGGTTTCAAAGGCCTTGAGCGCGGACACCTTCAGAACGCGCACCGTGACCTTGAGAGTCTTTGCACGCTTCGTACGAGCAGGCTTCTTCATGTTCGGCCTCCCTTGGTGAGCGAGAAGTGTCTCTTCAAGCCAGACTCCGAGTCAACGACATGACAGGGCACTTTGGCCGTGATGGGAATTGCCGTGGGCCACACAGGAGATGGGCCTACCTGTCAGAGCGCAACACCACGAGATCTGACAGTCCATTTCCGTGTCGAGCTGACCTCAAGTCAGCCCGCGTCCGTGCAGCCCTCAACCAGGCGCTGCGTCGCTTCGGGTTCCGCACGTTCGGGCACCACCGCCTTGAGTGACTGGCTTCCGGCGCTGCTCCCACGAAGCGAACCCTCAATGAACACGGGACGATATGTCCGCGCCGGGCCCTTCGTTCTGAGAGGGCCAGCCCCTTCCCATTCAGGGGGCGTGACACATCCCGTCTCGAGTGCACCTGAAGGGCCCCGAATGTCCAATCTTGGTCTTTCGTTCATCGTGTTTTTCGCATGCACGTCCGCATTCGCATCCCCACCTCCGCGGATTGAAACTGAAGCGGAATCGCTCGCGTCGGCTCCAACACCGTTCGCGGTGCTGCGTGATTTCGTGACCGAAGACATCCATCACTACCGATTCGACATTCGTGTCGGCACCGCACCAAACGCCATCGTGCGGGTCCATCGCGTCGTCCGAGAGCGCGCGCCGTGGCGGCCACGGTCGCCCGCCCACGCGATCATGTTGCTTCACGGAGACTTCGCCAACTTCGTCACGAACTTCGTGCCGACACTCGGCCATCCCGCGTCATCGGCGCCGGGGCTCGCTCCGTACCTGGCGGCCCGGGACATCGACGTCTGGGGCGTTGACCGTCGCTGGACGCTGCCCTCCGTCAACGGAGACATCTCCGACCTGGGCGAGATGGGGGTTGCCCAGGAGCTCGGAGACATCGCCGTCGCGCTCACCTTCGCACGGGCGGCACGGCTCAGCGGCGACCGCGACAAGGGCCGAATCGTGCTCGGCGGATTCTCGCATGGCGGCGAGCTGGCCTACGCGTATGCCGCCGCCAACGGCCGCCACGTGTCGGCGGTCGCCGTGCTCGACGCCTACTACGACATCGCGCCCGAGCACGCGGAACTGCGCGAGCTTGCGTGCGCCAATGCCGCCGCGGGACGTGAGGCGCTTGCTCAAGGCGTGACCGACTCCGACAACAGCTTCTTCATCACGTTGGGCGAGCTGGCCCGGAGTGCGCCCCAGGCGCAGTCTCCCGTGTTTTCGAGCTACACCAACCGCGGTGCACTGCTCGCGATGAATGGCCTGACCTACCTTCTCGCGCCATACACGCCGCTGTACCACCTGAGCGCGCCCATCCTCGACGCCAACGGCGACGTCACGGCACTGCGCGAGTCGTCCGAGGACAGCGTGAGCGCGTGGTTCGCCAGCGCGCCGCCGCACCAGTCGCTGCGTGAGACCGTGGAACTCGACGAAATCTGGTGCGGGACGACACCCAGGCCCGAGCTCTCGAACATCCGCGTCCCGTTGTTCTACCTCGGCGCCGCTGGCGCGTTCGGTGACTACGGGCTGTATTCGACGACCCGGGTGTCATCGACGGATGTCACGGCGCTCGTCGTCCGCCGCTTCGGTCCGGAGCGAGTGGCCGAGGACTTCGGCCATGGCGACCTCTTGTACGCGGCGGATGCACCGACGCTCGCGTGGCAACCGCTCGCGACGTGGTTGCTGAGCCACTGATGAGAAGCATCTCCGTTCGTGGCCCCACGCATCCAGCAGCCGTCTCAAGAGGCCGCAAGAAGAAGGCGCTCGGCTCGCGCGGGTGGCAGATGGAGCCCTTCGCATCGGACGAAGGGCTCCATCACCTGAAGTGCCGTTGGGCTTACGGCCCATCAAGCACGGCCAACATGCGCGGCAGCACGTCGAAGAACGCGTAGTTCCAGCAACTGAAGTTGTGCCCGCCGTCACACCCGAAGGGCTTCTGACCCGGCGCGGGGCGGCCATACATCTCGTAGTGGTGCGGCACGCCCGCGGCATTCAGCGCATGGTGGAACCGGTCCGTGGACGCCCCCGGGACGCGTTCGAGCACATCCCCATCCCAGATGCCCGACCCCGCATACAAGGCGACGGCCACGCCCCGCAGAGACGCCGCACGCGGAATGGGGTTGTTCATGTTCCAGGCCTGGTCGAAGGGCCAGAAGGGAGAGCCGAACGCTCCATCCGGGTTCTGCAGCCACCGTGTCCCCTCCTCCGTGATGGTGGCGCGGATGGCGGCGTCACCCAGGTCCAGGGCCCCCGAGAAACTGGCCGCATAGGCAAACAGGTCGGGGCGGCGCGCGGCGTAGCTGATGGCCCCGAAGCCGCCCATGGACAGCCCCGCGATAGCACGGCCCTGCTTGTACGCCAGCGTGCGAAGGTTCTGGTCCACCCACGGAATGAGCTGGTTGAGGTGGAACTCCTCCCACGCCTGATTCACCCCGCGAGGGAAGACCCAGTTCGTGTACCAACCGACCTTGCCGCCATCCGGCATGATGGTGATGACGGGCATGTTCTCGGTAATCGCATACGCCGCACCGAACTCCACCCACTGAGCCGAGTTCGCGCCGCCTCCCCCGTGCAACAGGTAGACCGCGGGGTATCGCACGCCCGGGTTGTTGTAATACCCCGTCGGCAGGAGCACCCGAACGTGGTGGCGAGGGTCATAGACCGCATGAGGCGCGATCAGCGGCGTGGAGATTTCCACGTCGATGAGCCTATCCGTGATGTGCCGCACCGCATGAACCGTGATGCCATGCCCCGAATAGAAGTTCGGCGCGAGCGAGGCATCGGATGCCTCCGCGCCGCCTGACACTCCGAGGAACAGGGCGACGAACAAGACTCCCATGAGTCTGCGTGCGGCACGGGCGGGAGACTCGCATCGTTCAAGAGCGGTGCTGGAAACAAAGACGTCCTGGGGCAGCAATCTGCGCATCCTCTGACCTCGGAGAGTAGGTGGAGCGACAACGGCTCTTCATCCGCCAATGACAGGTGCGACGCTAGGGGGCGTATCTGGCCATGGCAATGCACACGTTGGAGCGACCGTGTCATTCCCTGGCGGGGGCCGCTGAGGCTGTGTCTTTTCCGCGACTGTGGACGCGAGTTGTCCATTAAATGCATTCCGTGGCGACTCGCTTCATCCCGGAAGGCCCCACCCTCCAATGACGGAGACCTCGAATGGGACGCAGCTGCGCCCTCGCCCCAATCGTCCTCCCCCACGCAACTCCGTGCGCAGATGGAGGACAATTCGCACAAAGGCACGAAGGAACGCACCTCATGCCTCAGACCAGGGGGGGTCTACATCATGGGTACCATCACGAGGGTAACGACGACGTTGTTGAAGCAAGGCGCACGAGGCGTGTCCCGCTCCGGCGGCCACCGGGCACCCACCCGCGTGCTGCCACAAGTCGCCCATCACTCCACCAAGGCATCAAGCCCGTCTCAAATCGCGAGCGAGACGCGGGCTCGGAACAACAGCCTGGACCTGATGAGCGACATCATGGATGCCATGGATCGCCGTGATGGCGGCAACAACGCGGCCACGCCTCGTATCAAGCCGGATGTTCCGCTGTCGCGCCGTGAGAACTTCGCGTTTGACGCCATCCAACCGGGGTACGGAACGTCGAAGTCCGCCATCGACAAGCACGGAAAGCTCCAGCCCGCGGGCGACAGCGCCACCACCAGCGCCTCCGACCACGTCGATGGCGAAAAGTCCATCAAGGCGAAGACGCCGTATACGTCCTTCAGCGGCCCGCCGGTGGGCGTGGACGGCACGGCCACGGGGCCCCTGATCGACAACCCGCTCTACGGCAAGGACCGCATCGTCACCAACCCGGCCAAGGACCCCAAGAGTGGTGTGGTGCTCGACCAGTTCGACATCCAGCGCGACCTCCGGACGAGCACCAGGCCCGGCTTCGACGAGACCGCGGTGCTGCGCTCCGAGCCACGCCCACAGCCCCTCTGGCAGCCCACCCCCGAAGAGCGCGCCATCATGCCCCAAGTCGGTGTGGCCCCTGAGAAGCCCTCGTTCACGTTTCGCGAACGCGCGATGGTGAACTCTGCGCGGGACAAGGAGTACCTGATCAAGGGCATCATCCACGAGTTCGACTTCTTCCAGGGCCAACCAGACGGCTCGCTCAAGCCCCTCTCCAAGCAAGAGGTGATTGACGAAGCCAGGAAGAAGTCCTGAGCCACCGCGCATCGTCCCATCACCGTGCCAGGAGAACCCCGACCCTCGCGGCGCCGTGTTGCGCCGCGAGGGCGGTGAGTCCGCCAGCTCATGATGTCATTCAGCGAGCGACAGCGTCGCTCCCAGCTACCTCATGACACAGACGCCCGACGAGCAGGTCTTCGCCACCGGACAGACAACGCCGCAGGCGCCGCAGTTGTTCACGTCCGACGATACATCCACGCACTGCGCGCCACACTGCACCCGGGGCGCCGGACAGGAGCCACCCTCGCACTCATAGCCACCCGGGGTGTTGACACACACCTGGCTTGGATTGCACGCGGCAGTCCCGTTCGAGCACTCGTCGATGTCACTGCACGTCCAACCATTTCCCCAGTAGCCCGGCTTGCAGGTGCAGGTGTAACTTCCCGGCGTGTTCGTGCAAATCGCATTCACCGAACACTGCGCAGTGCCATTCGTGCATTCATTGACGTCCGTGCAGACACTGGGCTGCATGCCATTGCAGGTGTACCCCGGCTCCACCCGGCAGGTGCTGCTACAGCCATCCGACGAAACCCGATTGCCGTCGTCACACTGCTCCCCATTGTTGATACGGCCATCGCCACACACGGCGCTCGCACCACCGCCCGTATCCTCCACCGCGTCCAAGCCGTACAACGAGGCAACCCCACCGCGCAGCCTCACGTAGCGATACGGCGTGGAGTTGCTGAATGGCACCAGCGTGGAGTGGGTCCCGAGCCCCAGGTCCAGCAGGTTCGCCTGTCCCGTGCTGATGATGCTCATGTCTGCACGAAGGAATTCCACCTGGGCGATGACCGCCAGCGAAAGGCCCTGGTAGTAGACGCGCAGCGGCCCTGTGCCGTCTTCGCCCAGGCCCATGTCCAGAACCATGGAACCGCCCAGGAGCCCCAGGAACGTCGCGGCGTTCCCATCCGGCGCGCCCACGGCGTTGTTCGGATTGAGGACGGCAATGATACCGCTTTGGACGACTGCGTTGGCATAACGGTCACCGGCCATCGCCGACACCGAGTCCGATGACGACTCGCCGCCCACCGGTGCCTCTTCGGAAACAACGGATTCGTCCTCCAACTCAGAACCGCACGCGCTCATCATGCCGAACGCCAGGGCCGCACTCAGCATTCGCCACATGGGGGCCACTCGACTGACCTTCATTGTCTTGCTCCAATCCGCTTCGACTTGGGGATGGCGGTCCGACGTGAGGACTGTCACGCCGGATAACCGCCACAACAATGAACGCACGAATTCCATTTTCAGCTTTAAAGGCACGCATTTCGAATCCAGAACGCGTGTGCCATTGGACAGCTTTTTCTCCAGGTATCGCCGCGTCGACCGCAAGGCGACACCCACCCTGGACACGAAGGCTGCGACTCCTGTCCTAGCACGAGGCAGCCTTCTCGATTCTCGGGAGTGAAGAGAAAAGAAAGCAGCGGCGCGCCCCCTCAATCTCAGCCACGAAGTTGCACGCGCCTGCCCACGACGCCTCCGCGCCCATGCCTGTGGGGCGTTGATGGCCCGCACCATTCGCCTATCGTATACTTGGGGAAACGCATCACCCTTTCCCGAGGCCCCATGCGACTGTCACTGATGAGCCTGCTCTGCCTTCTGGTCTCCGCTGGCTGCGGAGACGATACGTCCCATCTACCGAATTCCTCGCTCGCGGCCTGCTCCTTCACCGACGCGTGCGCGAACGCCGACGAGGAGTGCTACGTCAGCCAGGTCTGTGGCCCGCCCGCCCCTGACGAAGAGCTCTACTGCCAGGCGGAGAAGGGCGACCGCCAGTGTCACCGCCGCTGCCAGGACGATGGCGCCTGCGGGCCCGGAGAGACCTGCAGGGCAGTCGAATCGGTCAAGCGAACAGACATGCTGACCACGACCACCCTGTGCTTCAAGTAGGCGGCGCAAGCACCCCAGGGCCAACGTCGGTGACGCTCCCCGCTCCCCGCCGGCGCAAGGTCCGCAGGGAGCCCGGGGCTTGGGCCGCCACCCGCGCGCTCAATCCCAACCGCGAAGCTGGACGCGGACCCGCCGCACGAGCAGTTCCCACTCCTGACGCTTCAACGTCGTCAGGACGCGCCCGCCAATGAGTGTGAGCCCGGTGAGCGTCATCACCAGGAAGCCGATGCGGTGGTCCCTCAGCCCGGCGTCGAGCAGCGTGGCCGCGACGTCCAGCGTGAGGAACAGGGTCCCCAACGCCAGGTAGGCGCGAATCTGGAACACCATGCCCGCCACCACGCCGAGCAGACACACCCCGCCGAAGACGAGCGCATACGTGCCGTCGGGAGACTGGCCCACCTGGACCGCGATGCGCGCCGCCGCGGGCACATACAGCAACAAGCCCCCGAGGAGTCGCACCGTGTTGCGCGCGGCGTGCGGCAGGCTCTCCGCGAAGAGCTGGCCCAGCATCAACAACAGCAAACCCATGGGCGCCAGGTAGATTTCCAAACCCTCCAGGCCAAAGGCCAGCGCGGAGATGAGCAGCGCGAAGTTGCACGCGGCCGCCGCGAACGCACCGAACAGCCGGCTGCGCTCCACCGCGCCCAGCGTCGCGTACAGGAGGCCGGAGCCCCCCGCGAGCAGCGCCGCCTCTTGCGTCGCCTCGCCTGGCAGCACCAGCGCCATGCCCACGGGCAGCAGTGCCGCGAAGCGCCGGGTGGCCGCCTCCACGGGCTGCACGCCCGCCCTCCGGGCCAGCACCGTCACGCCCACCAGGATGAAGCCCAGGGCCAGTGCGAAGAATGCGTCGTGCTCCGCACGCAGGCCCGGTGCATACAGATTGCGCACCAGGGCGTAGACGCCGACCACCGCTGTCTGCACGAAGTAGACGTGCCGGCCCGTGTGCTGGCTCCAAGCGCAGTGCAGCGCCACCAACACCAGGATGCCAATGGAGGCGATGGCCAGCGGAAGAGCGCCGTCGGAGGCAGAGCCCCCCACCGCCAGGGCCGTGAGCATCAGCCCACTCACCACGAGCCCTGTGTCGCGCCCCCATGACAGGCCGCCCGCGACGTCCGGCCGGCGCCTCCGCACCCACGCCTGGGCGGCATGGAGGGCCAGCACGCCCACGGAGGCGGCCAGGGACAGGGCCGCGCCATGGAGGATGAAGAGTTCGCCGTAACGCAGCCACGGGCCGACCAGACTCGCGCGAATCGAAAGGAAGGCCATGAGTGAGGCGACGAACGTGCCGCCCACCACCCAGGCCCCCAGCGTCGCGACGAGCGAGGCGAGCGTGCCCTTCCACTGGAAAGCCGCCACGAGCACCGACGCGGCGACGAGCGCCAGTGTCACAGGCAACGCGGGAGAGACCATCCAGCTCCCGCCCATGCTCAGCAGCATCTCCCCCAGGAGGTTGAGCGCGGCGAGCGTCGACGACGGCGTCCCATTCGTCGCCAACGCGTACACGAGCGCTGCCAACAGATAAATGGCGCTGGCCTGGTGGATGCGCATGCGAGCGGCGCTCTCGGACAAGCCCCTGCGCCGGACGATCCACGGCCCCAGCGTCACCACCGTCAGCCCCACCAGGGCGAGCACCGGGCCGGGCCACACCTCGAAGACCTCCTCACGGTGCGCCCACGCGTGGACCAGCAGGAGGATGCTCGCGCCAAGCACACCGCGCCCCTGCGCCCTGGCCCCGCCGAGGAACAGCACCAGACCGGCGATGCAGACCAGGCCTGCCGCCGTGAGCCCAGGCTGGAAGAGGGCCGCGACGAAGACCACGCCCACACTGATGACCGAATGGCGCTGCAACAGGCGCTGGAAGGAATCGGGCAGCCCCCGGAGCGAGGCAACGGCATAGACGAGCCCCACAGCGGCGATGCCCGCGAAAGCCCGCTGCCACAGCAGGAACACCGTGTCTCCTGGTGCGAGCCACGCGTCCTTATCGAGCCAGTGCAGGGACTCGGCGCCGATGCGCACCCACCTGCCCTCGGACGACCACGCGTGCGTGAGTCTGGGCCCGAGCAACGACTGCCTCGCGGCCCAGAGCGCCGCACCGGGCAGCCCGAGCCAGAGCCCCACGCTCGCGAGCCGCACCGAGCGCGCGGACACGGAGAGCAGCAACATCAACGTCGCGGGCCCCAGCAACATCAGGGGCGGAATGAGAGCCAGCGCACGGGACGGCCGGGGCAGGCCGACGAGGAGCGCGCCTTTCAGCAGCACACATGCCAGGACCGCCACGCCGAGATGGGGAACCCAGTGGTAGAGCTTGCCGTGACGAGGCTTTCCCAGAAGCCCGGCGACCCAGGGCCCGAAGCGCCGTGTCGCCAGTGCGACGCCCCAGAGCGCGATGCCGATGAGCGAGGTCCGCAGAGCCGCGACGTCCGGCGGCGATGGCCGGCCCGCGCGGTTGAGCAGCGCGGTGAGCGCGATGAGCGCGCCCAGCGACGCGAGCGTCACCACCGAGCCGCGCAGGTGCCAGGCCTCGAATCCGCGCGACACGAAGGCCACCAGCACGACCACGAGGAGCAGACCGGCCGCGAGCAGGCACGTGGCGCGCTCGGCATCCGTGGGCCTGGCCAGCCACCCAGCCAGCGTGAGCGTAGCGATGACCGTCTGCACCAGCGCCGCCGTGGCAAAGCCATCCGTGAAGAGCGGCAGCCCCCGCGCACCGAGCGGCAGCCTGAAGAGGTCGAACATCCTCCGGCCCTCGCGCCCGGCAGCGGTGTCCGCGGCATCCAGCGGAGTGCGGCCGCGCAGCGCGGAGAAGGCCGCGAAGCCGAGCGCCAATGACGCGGCGACCAGGGCAGCTCGCGGGGATGCGAAGTCGGAGACGGTGCCCATCACCTGGGAGACCGCGATCGCGAGCCCTGAGGCCGCGAGGAACCCGACGAGCCTGCTGCCATCCCGCCGGACACGGAGCAGCAACCAGGCCGTGACCACGGCCGTGGGAAGCGCGGAGAGCACACTGACTGACAGCCCCGTGGCTGACACGAGCAGATCCGGAGCGCTCGGAGCGGCATCCACGGCCAGGAGGACTCCCGCCGCGGCCAGGCTGAGGGCGAGGTCATCCAGGGGCAGCAGCCCGTCCCTGCGTGACGCGGGCTGCGCCCACGCCCCCTGCACGAGCCCCGCGACACCGTAGAGTCCACTCACGAGCGCGAAGACCGCCAGCCGGCCCCAGCTTCCCTCCAACGCCGGGGTCCCCTCGGCGAAGGCGAGCACACCGAAGACAAGGCCCACGCCGCCCAGGTAGTGCAGGCCCCGCCAGCGCCAGCCGCCAGCAACGTGCGCGGCCCCAGCGATGACCAGCCCCGTCAGCACCTGGCGCCACGGCGAGGCGGCGCTGCCCACCTGCCGCACCAGGGGCATTGCCACCAACGACCCAAGGATGGTCCAGGCGAGCAGGCGGATACGCAGTCCCGGAAAGGCACTCCAACGCGCCAGGAGCATCAAGCCCGCGGTCGCCACCGTGCCGCCGAATACCCACCAGCCCGGCTCCGTCGGCGCCTGCGTGCGAGCGAACAAGGCTCCGGCGAGGAGCGCCGTCATCACCATGAGGTGGACCAGGGCCCGCCGCCGTGGCTCCAGCAGGAAGAAGACACCCGTCGCGATGAGTGGCGCGAGCGCCAAGGCCAAGTCGACCTGGAAGTCCCCTCCAGGCTCGCTGGAAAACGCGCCCAGCGCTCCCACGACCGCGCCACTGGCGAGCACCGCGTAGGCCACAATCTCCAGTACCGGACTCACGCGCGGATGGGCCTCGCGCGCGGCGTCGGTGGTCGCGGCCACGGCGATGACGGTGGCCAATGCCTGAGCCCACAGCGTGAGGCCCGCGAACAGGGCGCTCCCTGGCTCCAGGGCGTCGAAGCCCGACGGTGCGCTCACCACACAGAAGACGGCGAGCCACAGCGCGCCATAGAGCGCGGCGCTCGCGCTGACGAGCGCCGTGTTTCCCTCCGTCGCCTTCCGTGCGCGCCATACCGTGGCGGTCAGGGCCATGACACCCACGAAGGCACAGAGCGTGCGCAGCCAAGGCGCGTCCTCGAGCGCCATCAGCGGAAGCCCCGCGAACAGGGAGGGCAGGAGCGCCACCCCCAGGGCCGCGGCGGAGGTGCCATGCAGCAGACGTCCCGCCGACCTCAGCGGCACCATGCCCAGCGCGGCGGCGCCAAGCGCCACCGCGGCACCGAACCCAGGTGACAGGGCGAACAGCGACGACAGCGCGATGAAGGCGACGGGGAGCAACGCGAGGCCAATGCCCGAGAGCACGCGCCCCACCGGCATGGAGCGCCGGGACAGGAACACACCGAGCCCGATGAAGCCCGCGTGGTATCCCCACAGAGCGCCCGTGACGAGGAGCTGACGTGGAACGCCGCCGAGTGCCTGCCAGGCCTCGCGCACGCCCATGAGCGAGCCGCCCAGCACCAGCATCGCGCCAAGGAACCACCAGATGAACTCCTGGAACCGGGGCGCGCTCTCCGGCCGTGCATCGAGCGCCACGACAGCCTCGAGTCCTCCGCTGAGCGGACCTGATGCACCCCGGTCGAAGAACGTCTGCCCGGAATCCAGCGCCGCGCCCAGGTCGTCATCCCCCGTCTCCGAGTCAGGCCGGAGCCCTCGACGCTTGCGCGCGCTCTGCTCCCGCTCCGCCTTCGCGGCTTCGTCCAACGAGCGCGCCAGCGCGGCGCCCCAGCCCCAGAGCCGCCATTCTCCCCCGTCGCGAAGCGAGGTCGCGACACCATCGGCCCAGGCTTCCGCGCGGGTCGCCGCGTCCGCGGGAGGGACAGCGACCGCTTCGAAGACGTCCTGGGCGGGGGCCTGCGCCCCCTCCTCTGCCTTCGGCGTTTCGGGGTGACGGTCGTCCGCGCCAGGCACGAGGGACTCGGCGAGCCGGGTCGCGGTGACGACGTCGATGAGCGCGCTGGCCTGCCAGCCTTCGATGTGACGGCGCAGTGTCTCCCTGACGAGTGCGTCGAGATTCGGCTTGGTGGCGGGCACGAGCGGGGCACCGCACTCCTGACACATGGCCCCCAAGGCCACGTCACGGAGCCGAGCGCAGGCTTGGCAGATCATGATGCGGCAGCATAGCCCCAGTCCCGCGAGGCCTGCTTGACGCACGTCGATACCGTGGCTGTCTCACTTCCGCGGAAAGTGGCCCATCACCTCGTCCCTCGCGGCGACAGGTGGTGCCGCGAGGGACGAGGTCCCATCAGCACATGACGCCCGCTACGGACCACCGGGATACGTGAAGGACACGACGTGCGTCGGGTGCTCCGGGGAGCATTCGGCCCCCAGGTCGGCGCTGGTGGCGGCGCTCCAGACAATCAGGTCCGGCCGCCCGAGCCACCTCACCGTGACAGTGTACGAGACGGGATTCTCAGCGCTGGGCGGCGGAGAAAAACCCGCCGCCTTGAAGCAGACGTCGTACTGGCCAGCCGGCGGGGGCGCACCAGCGTTCCAGATGACCCGCTCCGGCCCCCACCCGGCTGACGCAATCCGGTCCAGCGTCCCATAGTCCGTTTCAATGCCGGGCCCCCGGTTGCCGCCGTGGATGAGCTTCCCCGAGGGAGTCCGGACGACGAGGTCCCCATCGCCCGCGCGCGCCCACGACGTGGCGATTTGCAGCTTGATGCCATCCGCCACACAAGCGCTCTCCAAGCAGGTCTGCCCAACGTCACAAACATTTCCACAGGCGCCGCAGTTGGACGCATCCGACGACACATCCACACACTGCGAGCCACACTGCACCGTGGGCGACTGGCAGGCACCGGCCACGCAGGTGTAGGCACCGGGCGTGTTCACGCACAGCTCGCCCACCTGGCACACGGCCGTCCCATTCGCGCACTCGTCGATGTCGTCGCACGTCCAGCCATTGCCCGAGTAGCCCGGCTTGCACGTGCAGATGTAGCTCCCCGGCGTGTTCGTACAGGTTGCATTCACCGAGCACTGGGAGGTGCCATTCGTACATTCGTTGACGTCGGTGCAGACACTGGGCTGCGTGCCGGAGCAGGAGTAGCCCGGCTCCACCTGGCAGCCAGCACCGCAGCCATCTCCCAATACCAGATTGCCATCATCACACTGCTCCTCCGTATCCACCTGGCCATTGCCGCAGAAGACACCCCCTCCAAAGCCCATGTCCTCCACGGCATCCACGCTGTACAGGGCGGCCAGCCCACCGCGCAGCCGCACGTACCGGTAGGGCGTCGCGCTGCTGAAAGGCACCAGCGCGGAGTGCGTCCCAATGCCCAGGTCCACGAGGGCCGCCTGCCCCGTGCTGATGAGGCTCAGGTCCTCCCGAAGGAAGTCCACCTGGGCAATCACCGACAGCGACAGCCCCCGGTAGTAGATGCGCAGGGGGCCCGTGCCCGCCTCCCCCTCGCCCATGTCCAGCAGCAGTGAGCCCCCCAGAAGGCCCAAGAAGCTGGCGACATTCCCATCAGGCGCACCCACCGCATTTCCTGGGTTGATGACGGCGATGACACCACTCTGGACGACCAGGTTGGCGTAGGGGTCAGGCGCCAACGCCGACACCTTCGAGGACGATCCGACCTCCGTCAAAGCCTCTCCGGCAACAAGGGACTCCTCCTCCGCCTGAGGCCCACACGCGGCCAACATTCCGAACGCCAAGGCCATGCGCATCCATCGCCACTCGCGGGCCAGTCGACGAACATCCATTATCTGCTCCATTCCACGTGAATTGGGGGATGGCGGCACGGCACGAGGACAATCACAACGAAGCGCCGCCAATCCATAGCTAGGTACGAGGCGGCGGCGTGGCCTCAAACACATGCGCGCCGACATTGAGACACGCATTCCATTGGACAGCATTTTCGCCCGACGGCTCCGCGGCGAACACCATGCGACATCCCTCCTGGACATGAGGGCCGGCACCTTCATGCCAGCGAGAGAGAATCCTCTCGATTCTCGAAAGTGAAGAGGCCCATCCATGGAGCGATTCCATGGATGCCATCCTTGATGAACACACCGCGGCGATGCGTGTTCAAATGCGTGTCCGACATGAGCAACATCACCCGTCGAGCACGCTGACACATGCCTCGAGAACCTCCCGTCGTCCTACCCGTCTCTCTGTCGTTGCTCCGGCATGCGAACCCGTGGGCGCTGCTTCTCGTGAAGGAGGAAGGCTATCCGCTCGCCACCGCCGCCCTCCTCTCCGAACGCTACGCCTTGAAGAGCGATGAGAAGCCCTTCGTGCGAGAGCTCCTCGGCCGCAAACGGAACCTGTGGGTCTTCCGCTGTGACCAGCGTCGCTTCGCGGGAGACTTCGTCGTCGTGGACATGGCGGAGCCCCGGCCCGCTCGACGCCGGGTAGTGGTGCTCGACCTGAAAATGGGGGCACCCCTCGTCTTCGGCGGCGGAGGAGCAGGCATGCAGCTCACCCACGCGCAGGACGCGGTGGACGGTGTCGCGGCGCGCAAGGGGCTCATCGCACCAGGCACGCCCTACGTACTGGCCACGGGTGGAAAGGACGCCATGCTCGCGTACCTGGGCGCGTAAGAATTTCAGACGCGACTGAGAGTCGCCGCTTCCATAGGCGGACCCGAGCCCGAAACAAGTGTGCTATGTCGAGCTTTTCAACGGACTCAAGGCGCCATGCATTGACGCTGCGGGACAGGGCCTCAAGTGAACGCCTCCAGCGAGGGACGGTTCGTGCTGGTGATTCGCGAATCCCAGATGGCCTTGTTGGCGGAAGGGCGTTTTGCTCGACTCAAGCAGTGGCTCCCTGGCCACCTTCGTCAGCACTTCGAGGAGAAGCTCGCTGGCAAGGATGCGCGCGCTCTTCGGGGACGGCTTCGAAGCGCTGCTTCCCTGGACGCGTGACGCCCATGTCGCTCCCGCTTGCGTCGAGGTCTGGTAAAGCGAGTCGACCAGCCAACCGCCCTACCGAGGAAGAGGACAGCTGGAGTTCTCTGCGTCATTCCGCTGGCCTCGAACGCTTTCGCGACGCGCACCCACTCCGGCTTCTCCACCTGCATCGACATGCACAGCAGCGCCCCCTGTGCTCCGCTACCTCGACAATCCCTCACGGCATGTCGTTGGCCGGACGGTTATGGCGCGACGGCACACCCTCCAAAATGAACAAGCCAGGGGCGAAGGTTTGTAGAACAGTCCCGAGGAGAAGAAGCGCGTCGTCCTCAACACATTGGCGAATCTTGAATTTTCGCCACCTGCTGACGGCAATCCTCGGCGGGGGCGTATGGGTCGTAGTCTGACATGACTCGTGCCCGCTCCGGAAACAAGACCTGGAGATTCTGAAACCCAATGCACCTGCGGGAGACCGAATCAGACCGCATCATCTGAAACACTTCCCCTTCAAGCGACGCCCAATCCTCCCCCCGCCTGTTCAACTCATCCAGGATTATGCCCGAAATATAGTATTCATCGACCAGCCGCTGCTTCAAGGCGACCGAATCGGCCCCGCTGAGGTCTTTCCTCAATGCTCGCAGGGAGAGAGTGTACGGGAGAACGCCCAGCCACCATCCAAGCGCCATCCCCGCCAATGCCCCTCCCACTCCACCTCCCATGCCTGCGAGATGGAAACCGGCCAGCCCGACCAGCAGGGCACCAGCGACTAATGACACCCACCGTATCAGTCCAAAGAGGGTGAACACCTGCGGTCTCCTTCCTGAAACACACCGACATGAGTGCCGCCCAACGAACTCGCATTGAGCAGCACTCAAAAGACCTCAAGGACGCTGCTGATTCGGCACGGGAGCAGTTTCCCTTCCCAACAAGGAGCCTGCCAAACCGCCTCCTCCCAGGGCAAGGCCTTGGTGGATGACATGCCGATTCCGCAGGCGCGAAGCACATGCCGCCGCAGTGGAGTACGTAAGGGCGTTGCTGGGTCGCGCGCAGCGGAAGAATGCGTGGGGCCTTTCAGAGGACGCGGAGCACCCCACCCCGTATGCCTTCCAGCACCTGCTGCTACGCGCGAAGTGAGACGCGGACTCGGTGCGCGACGACGTCTTGGAGTACGCCCGAAGGAGCCTGGGGAAGGCAGCGTGTTGGCGGTGAACGAGACGGGCTTCTTGAAGAAGGGAGACAAGTCCGTCGGAGTCGCGCGCCAGTACACCGCCACGGCGGGCAAAACCGAGAACGCGCGGGGAGGCGTCTTTCTCTCGTATGCCACGCCCCGCGGGCACGCGCTGGTGGACAGGGAGTTGTACCTGCCAGAAGCCTGGACACCGGACGCGGCGCACCGTGACGCAGGCGGCATCCCAAACGACGCCGACTTCGAGTCCAAGCCAGCCCTTGCTCAAGGCCTGCTGCAACGGGCATTGGCCTCAGGACTGAAGCAGGCATGGGTGGTGGGCGACGAAGTCTACGGGCGTGACAGCACGTTGCGACACTTCCTGGAGGGATTGCGTCAACCCGGCGTCCTCAGGCGGAACATCGTCGTCTGCTGCTGCCGGCGTCCCTCGCATCGCATCCTTCGATGCGATTGATGCCTGCTGCGCGCCCAGTCCCGGTTTCCTCGCGCCATTGTAACGGCCAGGCGCGAAGCAAATCTGGCACTCACCTGAAGGGCTGGGTCAGCGCTCGCCGCCATCGCAATGCGTCATCCAACGATGCAATCCATTTCACCCCACCGGGTGTCAAAAACACACCATTTACATTAAGTGAAAACCCCCATACACACCGCGCGTTCCCAATTCGGGAACAACTAGCAATGAGGGGGAAGTCATGAAGAAGATCAATACGTTGGGAGTTGTGGGTCTGCTGTCTCTGGCTGCCGTTGGCTGCGGTGGGGAGTACACGCCGGAGGAAGAGCAGGCCATGCAGCAGCCTGAGTTGAGCGAAGTGGAGCAGGCCATGGAGTCCGCGTGGATTGACGCTGGTCAGACGCGCGACTTCTCGACCTGGCTGTTCGGCGTGACGCCGTTCTCCATCCAGAACGTCGGTACCGCCCCCACGTCGTATTACGCGTACTGCGGGAGCAACAACATCTCCGGTACCGTCAACGTCGGCCAGACGCACAGCAACCTGAACCTCAACTGCGCGTGGCCCGGGGCGCGGCTCTACGTGAGCAACACGAGCGGCACCGTCGGCACCCACAAGCTCTACGTCTGGACCTGGTAGCGCGCTGTTTCGGGAGCCCGCCATCCGGATGGCGCATTGGGGGAACTCTCTGCAGGGGGTTCCCCTTTTTCAGGGTCGCTCGCCCCTTGACTGAACGTGCTTTCAGGCCCACGGTGGGCGCATGAAGGCGCGTCCCATCGACAATCCGCCCAACCCCTGGGCGAGCACCGCGGTGGAGTACCTGGACGAAATCCCGCCGTCCAAGCTGGAGGTCTTCGAGGACCACAGCCGGCAGGTGCTGTCGCACAACGACAGCCCGGACGTGGGGTTCAGCTGGAGCGTCAATCCGTACCGGGGCTGCCTCCACGCCTGCGCGTACTGCTACGCGCGGCCCACGCACCAGTACCTGGACATGGGTGCGGGCACCGACTTCGAGACGAAGCTGGTCGTGAAGCCCCGGGCGCCGGAGCTGCTCCGCGAGTCCTTCGAGAAACCCTCCTGGAAGGGTGAGACCGTCGTCTTCAGCGGCGTCACCGACTGCTACCAGCCGCTGGAGGCCTCCTTACGGCTGACGCGACGCTGCCTGGAGGTCTGCGCCGAGTACCGCAACCCGGTGGGAATCATCACCAAGGGCGTACTCGTCGAACGGGACTTGGACGTCCTCCAACGGCTGGCCCGGGACGCCCGCCTGTGGGTCAGCATCAGCCTCCCCTTCCACAACGCGGAGCTGGCCCGGGCCATGGAGCCTTATGCCGCCTCCCCCATGCGCCGGCTGCTGACCATCCGCCGGCTCACCGAGGCGGGCATCGACGTGGCGGTGTCGGTGGCGCCCATCATCCCGGGCCTCAACGACGAGGACATCCACCGCGTGCTGGCCGCGGCACGTGAAGCCGGCGCCACCCGCGCGCACCACATCCTGGTGCGGCTGCCCGGCCCGGTGAAGGACGTCTTCGCGGAGCGGCTGCGCGCGAAGCTGCCCCTGCGCGCGGAACGGGTGCTCCACCGCATCCGGGAAACCCGCGGCGGGGAGCTCAACGACAGCCGCTTCAAGCACCGCATGCGCGGTGACGGCCTCTACGCGGAGACCATCCACCGCCTCTTCCACACGGCGGCGCGCAAGGTGGGCATCCGCGCCTCTTACATCACCGAGGACGCCCCGGACACCTTCCGGCGCCCGGAGCGCAAGCCGCCGCCCACGCCGCAGCTCAGCCTCTTCTGAGCGCGCACGCGGGCGGCGGGCGTCATTTCCGGATGGCTTGGACGATGGTGATGAGGATGACGGAGCCCACCGTCGCCACCAGCAGTGACCAGAGGTTGAAGCCCGTCACCCCGGTGCCGCCCATCAGACTGAAAATCCAGCCGCCAATCATGGCCCCGACGATGCCGGTGGCGATGTTGGCGAACATGCCCATGCGGGCGTTGGTGCCCTTGATGATGCTGGCCAGCCAGCCCGCGATGCCACCCAGCACCAACCACGTACAGATTCCCATGACGACCTCCTTCGTGCCCTCCGGTTGCTATCAGACCTCCCGCCCTCGCGCAGCGGCCGGCCGTCCTCATCTTGTACGCGCGAGCCACGGACGCATTGCATCCGGCCCCTGAAACGACGACGCCCCGTGCCTCGCTCGGAGACACGGGGCATCCACGCCGCACGTGGCGCGCACCGGAGTCACTCAGTCCTTGCCGAGCATCCCGTCACGCAGGCTGCCATCCACCGGGCTCTTGCCCACGAAGACGGAGAAGAGCGCGTCGGAGAAGTCCTTGCCCTCGACGGAGATCTCCTTGCCCGTCTTGCTGGACACCTGCGTGCCCTGGCCGGGGATGTACGTGAGGATGAGCTCGTCACCCTTCTTCACGTCCGGGATGGCCGCGTTGAAGGTGTCCAGCTTGGGCTGGAGCTCCGGCAGCTTGGAGCCCGCGTTCTTCTTGAAGCCGTCGCCAATGGCATCGACGATGGTCTTCTTGTCCAGGTCCCGCAGCATGTACATGCGCACGCGCTTGATCTGGTCCGAGCTGATGATGGCGGCGCCATCCTTGGACGGCGTCTCCAGGTAGAGCCCCGCCGTGTAGACCTTGAACACCAGCTTGCTGCGCAGGCCCACGCCGTTGAGCTTCAGCTCCTTGCCGGCAACGGACGCGGTCTCCGGGTACTTCACCCCCGCGACCTCCTTGGCGAAGGCCGGAGCGGCGAACATCAGGGACAGCACGACGGCGGTCAGCGTGGCTTTCATGAATCCTCCGGGTGTGGGTAATCCGTGCGGTTGGACGCAGCCTACCCGCGCGTCTTCACGAAGTGGTCCATGAAGGCGGCCAGCGTGCGCACATTCTCCACGCTCACCGCGTTGTACATCGAAACGCGGATTCCTCCGGCCGTCCGGTGCCCCTTGAGGCCCACCATTCCTTGCTGCTTCGCGTCAGCGACGAAGGCCGCCTCCAACGCTTCCGTGGGCAACTGGAAGACAGCGTTCATCACTGAACGGGACTCGCGCTCCACCGGCGCGCGGTAGAATTCCGGGTGCCGGTCCACGGCCCCGTAGAGCAACGCCGCTTTCTCCCGGTTCCACTGCTCCAGTTGCGCGAGCCCCCCCACCGACTGAATCCAGGCCAGGACGTTGCGCACCAGGTAGATGGCCAGGGTAGGCGGCGTGTTGTAGAGCGAGTTGTTCTCCGCGTGGGTGGTGTAGCGGAAGATCTTCGGAATGTCCGTCCGCCCCCGCGCGATGAACGCCTTGTCGGCCACCACCAGCGTCACGCCGGAGGGCCCCAGGTTCTTCTGCGCGCCCGCGTAGATGAGGCCGAAGCGGCTGACATCGAAGCCCTTCCACAGGAAGTCCGAGCTCATGTCCGCCACCAAGGGCACGTTCCCCACGTCCGGGAAGGTGTGCCACTGGGTGCCGAAGATGGTGTTGTTGCTCGTCAGGTGGACATACGCCGCGTTCGACTCGAGGCGCAGCTCATCCTGGCGGGGCACCCGCGTGTAGCGCTTGTCCGGCTGCGCCGTGCTCACCGCGACGCGCGGCGTGCCGTAGTACTTCGCCTCGTCGAAGGCCTTCTCGCTCCACACGCCCGTCATGAGGTAGTCCGCGCTGGCGCCGGGCCGCAGGAAGTTCATCGGCACCTGGGCGAACTGCTGCGAGGCGCCGCCGGTGAGGAACAGGACCTGGTGGGTGTCGGGAATCCCCAGCAGCCGGGTCAACAGGGAGATGGCTTCGTCGTGGACCCCCTCGTATTCCCGCCCCCGGTGGCTGTGCTCCATCACCGACATGCCGGAGCCCTGGAAGTCAATCAGTTCGTCCCGAGCCCGCTCGAGGGCCGGTAGTGGCAATCCGGCCGGGCCGGCATTGAAGTTGATGACGCGCATGTCAGTGTCCCTTCTTGAAATGAACGGCCGCGGCGACATTCTTCCCCCCAGCGCCCCCCCGGGTGCCAGCGAGAAGAAGGTTGCCCGCTTGCTTCCATGGAGACGGTAGCGTCCACCGGCCCTGTGGCCGGCGGGCCTTGACGAGGGTCTGGAGGACAGGTGGGTGCGTCGGAGGGACTGACGGATTGGGTGCGGCGGGCAGCGCATGGGGAGGCGTCTGCCTATAGCGAAATCTACCGGCGCACACGCCCCCTGGTGGCGCGGCTGGTGGGCGGCTTCGCCCAACTGGACTCGGATGAGGTGGAGGACGTCATCCAGGAGACCTTCGTCCGGGCGTTCCGGGCGCTCCCGCGGCTGAAGGAGCCCGGGGCCTTCGAGTCATGGCTGCTGTCCATTGCCCGAAACCGGGCCCGGACGCGGCTGGAGCGGAAGTCCAGTACCCGGCGGCTGGAGGAGGACGTGGCGGACCCGGAACCGGAACCGGTCCCCCACATTCCCGAGGCGCTGCAACTGGAGCGTGACATCGAGGTGGTGCGGCGACTCATCGCGGAGCTGCCCGAGGGCGAGGAGAAACGGACGGTGCACCTCTTCTACGTGGAGGGTGAGCTGTCCGCGCGGGAGATTGCGGAGAAGCTGGGCGTGGGAAAAAGCGCGGTGACGATGCGGCTGGAGCGGTTCCGGTCTCGAATCAAGCGCGAGCTGCTGCGGCGAGTCCTCGCCGGCCGGTGGGAGTGAGTGTTCATGAAACACCTGAACGATGGCGCACTGAGCGCCCTTTCCCGCCGAGAGCCCGAGGCCGTGGCCTACTTCGCCACCCACCTGGCTCACCCGTGTGAGACGTGCGAGGCGTTCCTCGCCACGCACCCGGGCCCGGGCCTGCTCGACGGCCAGGTGGACTCGCTGCTGCTGGGGCTCGCTCCGACGGGCGCGTCCGCCCCGCCCCTGGATGACCTGGGTCTGGCGCGCGTGCGGCGCGCGCTGCGGGCCCATCGGCCCGCGGCCGGGCACTGGGGCCTGGTCGCCGGAGGACTTGCCGCGTGCCTGCTGGCGGTGGTGTTGCTGCCCCGCATGCGGGCGGCGGACCCGGCCGGCCAGGAAGGCTCCGCGGTGGAATGGACGGGTGAGAAGGGACGCCTGGCACGCATCGCCCTGGAGCTGTCGGTGGTGGCACGCGACAGCGCGGGAGTCCTGCGGCGTCTGGACCCGGGCAGCCTGGTGGAGGATTCGGATGTGTTGCTCCTGCGCTACCACGCCACCGAGGCGGGCACCGCCCTGCTCTTCGAGCAACGGCAGGGCGCGGCGCCGGAGCTGCTGGGCCACTTTCCCCTGGTCGCGGGCACCCACGACCTGCAGGGACCGCAGGGGCTCGCGGGCGTGAGCCTCGCGGGAGAGGAAGGCCCGGTGACGCTGTGGCTGGTGGGCTCCACCGGTGAGCCGCCTGAGGCCGAGACGGTCAGTGAAATGTTGGAGGGACGAAACGGAGCAGGCCCCGAGGGTCAGGACCCACTGGCCATCATCCGGTTCGACGTGAGCGTGCGAAGCAGCCAGAATCGTCCTTGAACGGTTCCACGTGAGGCGACTCCTTCCCATCCTGCTGGCCTGCCTGGCCGCGTGCGCGACGCCCTCCTCCTCCGGGGAGAAGGGCGGACTCGTCCCGCTGAAGCTCGATGAAGCGTCGCTGTCCAGCGCCTACAAGCCGCGCCGGATGGCCCTGCTGGTGGGCATCGCCTCGTTCGACGACCCGCGCTGGAAGGGGCTGCGCTACACCGTCAAGGACGCCCATGACCTGGGCGCCGCGCTGAAGGACCCCGCGCGCGGCGGGTTCGACCAGGTGCGCATGCTCACCCGCCGCGAGGAGACGACGCGCGAGGCCATCCTCGCGGCGCTCCGGCAGCTCAAGAAGGAGGCGAGCCGGCCCGACGACGTGGTGGTCGTCTACTTCTCCGCGCACGGCACGCTGGCGCGCGACGCGAAGGGCGAGCTGCGGCGATACCTGGTCACCCGCGACGCGGCCTACCGGGACATTCCCCAGACGGCGCTGAGCATGGACACGCTGAAGGAGGAGTTCGACGGGCTGGCCAGCCGGCGCCGCATGCTGGTGCTGGCCACCTGCCACAGCGGCAGCGGCAAGTCGTTGCTGCCCAAGGAATTGAAGGCGGAGCTGGAGGGCATCAAGTCCGGCTTCTACACCCGGCCGCTGGAGGAGTCGTCGCGCGCGTCCATGGTCTTCGCCGCCTGCGACTGGGGCGAGACGGCGCGCGAGGACGAGAGCCTGCGCAACGACATCTACACCCACTTCCTCATCGACGGCTTGAGCGGCGCGGCGGACCGCAATGGTGATGGCGCCGTCACTGCCACTGAAGCCCACGACCACGCACGCCGCCGCACCTTCGCCTTCACCGAGGGGCGGCAACGGCCGTCGGCGGAAATCATGGAAGTGGGCGCGGACCCCGTGGTGCTCTCCGGCAGCATCACCCGGACGGGCCGCCCCGAGCTGTTCTCCTACAACCCGCGCCTGGACGGCTTCACGCTCAAGGTGGACGGCGAGGAGCGCACGGACCTGCCCGGCGGCGCGGCGGTGGCGCCCGGCAAGCGGACGGTGGAGCTGACCAAGGGCGACGCCGTCCTCATGCGCCGCGACGTGGAGGTGGGCCAGGGGGACCGTCTCCCCCTGGAGCGCCTGATGGCGGAGGCCTTCCCTCGGCGCTCGCTGTCGCTGCTGGGCGGCCTGTTCAGCTTCGCGGATGCCCGCAGCCGCGCGGAGCTGCTGCCCGTGTCCCCCGAAGTCGCCCTGTCCTTGCGGCTGGAGGACCAGCCGCTTCAGGATTTCGGATTGCTCTTCGACGTGGCCTTCAGCACCGGCGACCGGGCCCTGCAGCTGACGCCGGGCAGCGAGGTGCCCTTCCGGTACACCACCATCTCCGCGGGCGTGGCCCTTCCCTACCTGTGGCGCTGGGAGCGGCTGACGTTGTTCGCGGGGCCGCGTGTGGCCGGCCTGCACCTCAGGCGGTCCTTTGACGTAGAGGCCGCCGTCAACGGGCAACGGTTCTTTACCGTCAGCCCCGGCGTCGTGGGCGGCATCGTGTGGCGGGTGGGTGAGCGGCTGGAGCTGATGACACAGGCCCAGTTCATGCTGACGTATGTCGTTGTGGATGGGCAGGGGCAGGCCGTGGGTTTCACGGGTGGCTGGGCCGGCGCGGGATATCGATTCTGATGCGCTCGACGATTCACATCGCGGTAGCCACCCTCGTGGCCTGCTGCGCCGCGGGCTGCGGCAACCTGGAGAACGCCCCCTTCCGGGTGGGCACCGTGCATGGGCAGCTCACGGAGAGCGACCCCGCGGTGGCCATGGTGTCGCTGGTGGGCCAACCCGGCGTGAGCAGCCCTGTCGACGCGGACGGGCGCTTCACCCTGGAAGACGTGCCCACGGGGATGGCGGAGCTCTTCATCATCGCCACGACCGAAAAGGCCGCCCGCGTCCAGGTGCGGGTATTGGGTGGCCAGTCCGTCCAGGTGCAACCGGTGGCGCCCACGCCCGCGGGCTTCCTCGACTTGCACGTGAAGACGACCAACGGCTTCCGGCTGTCCGCGGCGGAGGCGTCCGTGGAGGGCACCCCCTTCCAGCGGCTGCTGCTGGACGCGAGGGGGCGGCTGCGCGTGGGGCCCCTTCCGGACGGCTGCTACACGGTGACGGTGACGGCCCTGGGATTTCCAGCCACCCAGGCCCAGGACTGCGCGGGCCCGGGCGAGAAGAAGGAGCTCAAGGTCGACCTGGTGGTGGACGAGTCGCTCCTCGACCTGGGCTGCCAGGAGATTGGCTGCGAGGACGGCCTGGTGTGCGCGCCGAACAAGAAGTGCCTGGAGTGCTTCGGCAACTCGCACTGCGGCGAGGGATTGACCTGCAAGGGCAACCGCTGCGAGGGCCCGGGTCCCCTGTGCGCGCCCTGCACGGGTGACTGGCAATGCGCCGCAGGGGCGCACTGCGAGGCGCTGCCCGAAGGAAGCGCCGCGTGCGCCACCCGGTGTGGCGGCGACGATGACGTCCCCCCCTCCGTCGAGGCCCCGCCGGACGACGTTGGGTCGGCACAGTGCGCGCCGGGCTTCACCTGCCAGTCCGGGCGGTGCCTGCCGAATGCCGCGAACTTCGCGGGCTGCCATGCCCTGCGTCGCATGGACGCGCCCTGCACCGACGACGCGAGCTGCCACGAGCTGGGACTGCTCGAAGGGCGCTGTGTCAGCGGGGCCTGCACGGCGCCCTGCGCAACGGACCTCGATTGCCCGGGCAGCCGGCGGTGCGTGGATTCATCGGCGGGCCGCGTCTGCCAGGCCGGGACGTGACCCCGTGGCGAGCCAAGGCCCCCCTCGGCTCCGCCTCGTGCTGGTCCCGCTGTACGCCGCCACGTTGTGGGGCTGTGGGCCAGTCCCCCGCCCTCCGTCAACGCCGGACAACACGCCTCCCCGGCTCGAAGTCAGCCCCACCCTGGACATCATCCCGGTGCGCGTGGGCCAGGCCGTGGAGTTCGCGGCCACCGTCGAGGATGCGGAGGAAGGCGCAGCGTTGGGCGCCAACGTGCTGTGGGTGTCCTCCGTCGAAGGGCAACTGGCCCGCGGCGAGCGCGCCACCCTCGCCTTCCGCGAACCCGGAGCGCAGCGGCTGACCGCCTCGGTGGTGGACGCCGGTGGACTGGCCGCGAGCGCGTCACTCCACCTGAACGTCCTCGCGCGGGGGGCTCCCGTGGCCACCGTGCTGCGCCCCGCGCCGGGCAGCACCTTCAACCTCGGCGAAGTGCTGGGCCTGGAGTGCATGGCGATGACGGAGCGTGGCGTGCGGCTCCAGGGGCGCGCGGTGCAGTGGACATCCGCGCTGTCCGGGCCGCTGCCTGCCGGTGACGTGGTGCGGGCGACCTTGTCCGTCGCCGGCGAGGACACCCTCCGCTGCACCGCGGTGGACTCCGCCACGAAGGTCTCCGCCACCGCCGAAGTGCGCGTCACCGTCCGCGCCACACGCGCCCCCAGCGTGCGCATCCTCCGGCCCGAGCCCACGGAAATCTTCGTGAAGCAAGGCGAGGCCCCGCCCCACGGCGCCTCCGTCCGCTTCGCGGCCACCGCCCAGGACTTCCATGCCGAGGGAGGCGCGGGCAACCTGGACGGCGCGGTGGAGTGGAGCCTCGCGCCCTCGGGGCAACCGCTGGGCCGAGGCCCGGCCCTGACACACGCCTTCACCACGCCCGGCGTCTACACGGTGAGGGCGCGGGTGGTGGATGGGCGCGGCAACACCGCCTCGGACAGCGTGCGGGTGCGGCTGGTCACCAACCTTCCGCCCCGGTGCGAGCTGGAGCTCCCCACGACCGAGAATCCACGCGTGCTCGTGGGTGTCCCCAGCCGGCTGCGGGCCCACTGCGTAGACCCGGAGACGGAGCAACGGGTGGAGCCCATCTGGACCACCAGCGCCGAACCCACGCCCCTTGGCACGGGTGAAGCCGTGAGCGCCGTGCTGTCCGTGGCCGGTGCGCAGGTGTTGTCCGCGTGCGCCGTGGACCCGGAGGACACCGCGTTGCGCGGCTGCGTGGAGCGGCCGGTGCGCGCCATCATCAACACGCCGCCCACGGGCTGCTCCATCCAGGCACCGCTTCCGAACGCGGTGGTGAACGCGGGTGTGCCGCTGACGCTCACGGGTTCGGCGTCGGACGCGGAGGATGCGCGGACGGGCCTGCGCTACACGTGGGTGTCCTCGCGGGACGGCGCACTGGCCCAGGGTCCGAGCACGCACACCGTCCGCCTGTCCACGCCCGGCCACCACGTGCTGACGCTCACCGCGACGGACCCGTGGGGACTGGCCTGCGCGGCGGCCGTGGCCGTCACCGTGAACGGCGCGCCCGACGTGCGGGTGGAGAGCGTGATGCAAGGACTGTTGGATTGCGGCAGAGGCCCATGCCTGGAGGGGCAACCCGTGGTCCTCACCGGCTTCGCGAGGCCCGCCGCCCCCCAGGGCCACATCGCGGAACTGGCGTGGCTGGACAACCTGGCGGGGAGCCTCTTGACGGTCGCGCAGCCGGTGCCCACCGCCACCCTCGCCTTCCCCCTCGCCGGTCGCCATACGACGGTGCTGGCGGCCACCGACCAGGACGGCGCCGTGAGCCGCGCGGCGACGTCCTTCACGGTGCTGCCGCTGGGACGCGCGCGGTTGATGGAGGACGTCCCGGACGCGCAGCGGCCCGTGGTGGCCCTGGCACTCACCCCGGACGGGCTCCGCTACGCGGATGGCACTTCTTCCCGCGTGTATGCGGAGCGTGCGTCCACGACGGTGCTGGACGTGAACGCCCCGGCCCTGTCGCTCCATGTGTTTCAAGGTGGCAACGTGCTCTTCGTGGGCACCGACGGCGGCGGCGTGCTCCGGTGCGTCCAGCGCACCTGCACCCGGCACACGGGCGCCATGCTGGGGGCCACGGGCGCGGCGGTGACCGCGGTGGCCGCATGGGAATCCCCGGACGTGCTGCTGCTGGGCACCCGCCGGGGCCTGGTCCTCACACGCGCGAGCGACCCCGCCTCTGGAGGACGCGCGGGCACCGTGGGAGGCCGCCGCCTGCTGGAGGGACGCGAGGTGCGCCAGCTCGCCATCTCCCCGGACTCCAGCCCGGAACGCGTGACGGCCTGGGCGGCCACGTCGGACGGCCTGGCGGAAATCACCATCTGGGCGGACGACGACTTCGAGCCCGGGCTCGCCGACGTCTCGGTGCGGCTTCACGCTCCGCCCGCCATCCCCGATGACGACGTCCTCTCCGTGACCGTGGGGCCGGAGGGCCAGGTGTTCGCCGGCACGAGGAAGGGCTTCAGCGCGCTGGGACAACCCGGTCCCGCGCTGCGCGACGCCCCCTGGAGACTGCAGGACGAGGAGATTCGCACGCTCCACTTCGAACGGCAGGCCGTGGACGCGCGCACCCGGGACATCCTCTGGGCCGGCACGAAGAACGGGCTGGTGCGTTATGACGTGTCAGCAGACATCGCCACCCACTTCGGAACGGAAGAGGGCCTGCCGGACCCGGACGTGAGCGCCCTGCTGGTGGCTCCGGGAGGACCGCGCTACGTGGGCACGGCGAGAGGTCTGGTGACGTACCCGTGGCACTGAGCGCCCAGACAGCGCGGGCCCTTCATTCCCCGTCGCTGTCTTCCGGGAGGAACACCAGTCCGTCGCGGCCGAAGCGCGCCACCGTCGCGCGCAGGTCGGCTTCCGCCATGCCCGTGGCCGCCACCACGTCCGCCAGGGCCAGCCCTTCCACCGCCATCTTCAACACCAGCAGCGCCGGTGGCGTGGCGGCCATGTAGAGCGTCTTCAACTGCTCCGGGTGGCGCCACAGCAGCGCCAGCTCCGCGCCTGCCTCCGGTGACGTCGCGGCGCCTCGGGCCCGCACATACGCGCAGAGGTGGAAGTCGTGCTCCAGCACCACCAGGGTGGGATTGGCAGTCAGCCGCTCCACGCGCTCGGGCGAGGGCTCCAGGGACGCGAACACCGCGAAGTCGGTCCACTCGAAGCGGGCCAGTGCGGGCACGAAGGACGCCAATCCCCGCGAGGCCGCCGCGTCCGCGAGGAACGCGGGAAAGCCTTCGCACAGGTGGTTGAGCTCATGGTGCCGAGAGGGCCGCGTCCGCGTGAAGGCCACCACCAGGTCATCCCATGCGTCCTGCCCCAGGGCCTGGCGCGTCAGCGGAAAGACCTTGTCCAGCGCGGAGCGCACATGGCCGAGCACGAAGCTGCCGTAGAGCGACACCCGCTCGCGCGGCGCCTCCCACCCCGGGTGCCTCGCGTACAGCGCGGCCAGCGACTCCGGGCCGGGCTCGGCGAGGTAGTCCCCCATGCTGTCGAAGAAGTCGCGCAGGGACGGCTTCATGGGCCGGCGACCTCCCGCAGCGATGCTCGCGCAATGTCCGCCTCGTCCAGCACCGCGTCCAGGGAAGGAAGGTCCTGGTCCCACTCGATGAGCGTCGCCACCGGCCCGGTGCGCGCCAGCACGTAGCGGTAGAGCGACCACACGTCGTCGCAGACGCGGTCGCCATGCGTGTCGACGATGACGTCCGGGTAGCAGGTGTGGCCGGCCAGGTGAATCTGCACCACGCGCTCCAGCGGCAGGGCATCCACGAAGGCCCGCGCGTCGTAACCATGGTTGCGCGCGTTGACGTAGACGTTGTTCACGTCCAGCAGCAGCCCACAGTCCGCCTGCTCCACGACGCGGCGGAGGAAGTCCGCTTCCCGCAACGTGCCACCGGGCATCCGCGCGTAGTAGCTGGGATTCTCCAGCAGGAAGGGACGGCCCACCCGGTCCATCACCTCGCGCACGCGGGGCACCACGTGCTCGACAGCGGCCTCGCTGAACGGCAGCGGCAGCAAGTCGTGCAGGTACACACCGTCCAACCGCGAAAAGCAGAGGTGGTCGGAGAAGAAGGGCGCGTCCACCCGCTTCACCAGCGCCGCCAGTCCCCGGACATAGTCGTCGTCCAGCGCGTCCGGGCCGCCGATGTTCAATCCCACGCCGTGGGGCAACACGGGCCACCGCTCCGCGCATGCGTCCAGCGCGCGCTGCGAGCGCCCACCCAGCGACAGGAAGTTCTCCGGGATGATCTCCACCCAGTCGAGCGTCCGTTCGGTGCGCGGCAGCTCCGCATAGAAGCTCCTGCGCAGCCCGATGCCCGCGCCCAGCGGCTTCAACCCATGTCGCTGTGCGTACGTCACCACGGCAGAAGCCCTCTCGAAACATGGGAAACAACCCGGGCGGCGGTGGCGCTGCTCAACCGCCCGGCAACGAGGGCCCGGCCTTCACCAGGCCCTCGGAACTTCCGTCCGGCGGAACTACTCCTTCTTCTGGCCGCTGCAGGAGCCGGAGCCGCACGAGCCGGCGCCACAGCTACCCTCGGCGCCCTTCTCCTCGGTCGCGGCCGGAGCGGCCTCCTGCGACTCCGTGGCGCCGCTGCTCTCCGCGCCAGTCTCCTCGGCCGTGGCGGGCTCCATCTCCGCCGACTTCTTGGTCGCACAACCCGTGGCCAGCGCGGCCAGGGACAGGGTGCCGACAACCGCTGCAAGCGCCTTGACGTTCATGGATGAGACTTCCTTTCGGTACTGCGTGGGGGGTGTTGTGTGGAGGTCGCGGTTGCATTCAGGGTGTTTCGCCGTGGCTGCGCCGACCGACCACCGAATCACGCAACAGACTGTCTCGAGCAGGTACCAGCGAGACGCCGTTGGGTCCTTCCTGGACACCCAGCGCTTCTAGCAGACCGGCCTGCTCCGCAAAAGCAGGCTGCGGCAAGTGCCGCTCCAGCAGAGCATTGAACAGCGGCTGTCCCGCGACGGCATCCACCGCGGCACCGAATGCCCCGAAGGTCGAGGAACTGCCGCGAGCCGCGAGCAACTCCAGCACGTCATCCAGCCCGCGCGTGTTTCCAGTGATACGGCGCAATTCCACATCCAGATGCAACGCGAAGAGCGCTCCCGTCCAATAGACAGCGAGCGAAAAGCTGTCTTGAGACACGGCCTCCTGCATGGTTCGCGTGTCATTGCCCTCGAGCCCCCGAGCGAAGCCGCCCAGCAGCTCCTCCCAGGCGCGCCGCGAGTCCTGGCGTCCGGAGCGCGCACGCGCGACCTCCGTGTAGTAGGTGGCCAGCCCCTCCGACAGCCACGGCACGCGGGGCACGAAGACAGGATGGGTCAGGTGCAGCATCTCGTGGACGGCCACCCAGTCCCGCGCGAAGTCCTCCGGCCGCGCCTCCTGCCCCACGCTGATGGAGATGCTGGGCGGCGAACTCCAGCGCACCATGCCGAAGACGCTGGGCCCGTCGTGCCCGGGCGCGGGGATGACCCGCACGGTGATGCGCGGATGCGGGAAGGCGCGCCGCACGGTGCGGACCTCCTCTGCGGCCTTGCCCAACCAGGTGCAGACGGCCGCGTCGCTCAGGTGCGTGAAGTGTCCCAGGATGGCCACGTCCAGCACCGCGTCCGGCAGGCGCACCTGGCACCGGCGGCCGCCGAAGCCGTGGAAGCCCGAGTCCACCAGGTCCTCGCCGCGCAGCCGGTACACGCCATTCTCTCCGGGCTGCCACGGCAGCAATGCGTCGGTGCCCACCAGCGACAGCTCCACGCGAAGGCCCGGCTTCACCACCCGCGGCCGGATGAGGTACGCGCGGCCCGCGACGTGCCGCGCATCGCCGTCTCCGGAGCCCTGGAAGAAGTCCGGGCCGCGCTCGCGAATGGAGGCGTCCAGCGCGTAGCGGTAGCGCAAGAAGCGCGTCCCCCGTGGCAGCAAGACGCGGCCCTCCTGGACGGGCAACGTCTGGACGCCCCCATCCTCCCGGTGCGCGGACACCGTCGTCACGGCGCCCGGCTGGCTGAAGAGGAACTCGCGCGGCGTGCCTCGCACCAGCACCACCTCCACGTCCACCGCGTGCTCCGGCTCGCGCACGTAGGTGAGGTTGTAGCGCAGCGCCGCCGCATCCTCCCTGGGGTGGTGGCGCAGCGGCGCCTGACACGACATCAGCGACAGGCCGAGCAGGATGACGGCGGCGGCTCGGGCACGCATGCGCAGCGGTGCCCTGCTCCACCTTCGCGGCCCTCCATGCCCACCGTCCATAAGTGGCGAAGGTTCGCCCATGACACGCCGAAGGTGAATCGTCCCCTGGCAGCGTGCGCCCCGCTCAGCCCCCACCTTCGATCGCACCCGAGCCCCGGACTGTTCTTGTAAACCGGCGTTTTTCCCTTTACCGAAACGCGTTTCGCCTATGCCGCAGTGCAGCAGTAAATGCTTGACAAGGCGCTGTAGCGAGCGTGACGACAGGTTCCCCACACGCCCAAAAGGGCAGTGATTTCATGAGGTTCAATGTAGCAGGCACCCCGGCTCCGACCGCGGTCCAGCCGGTCCGTCGCAGGGCCGACAGGGGTCCTCGTGGATGAAAAGGATCATTGCAAATCGGTAAATCGATTTGCAGAGTGGGTAAAGAGCCCGAGGCGCGCGCGGCCATTCGCGATCGCCGAAGGCGTCAACGCACCCGGCCATGAACGACAACGCACTGAACGCCAACGTGGGCCTGAAGCTTCGGGGACTGCGCCTTGCACGGAACATCAAGCAGGCGGACGCAGCCAAGGACCTGGGCGTTTCCCCCGCGTACCTGAACCTCATCGAGAAGGGGAAGCGGGTGATGCCCTTCCCCCTGCTCTGGAAGGCCCTGCGCTACTTCGACCAGGACCCCGAGCAGTTCATGTCCACGCTGGGCGAAGGCCGCGTGGACGAAGCGCTCGCGAAGCTGCTGGACGAGCCGCTCCTCAAGAGCCTCGACATCGACCCGGAGTCGCTCCAGTCCCTCTCCGCGGAGCCGAAGCTCGCGGGCACGGTGGCGGCGCTCTTCAACCTCTACAAGAACACCCGCACGCAGCTGGAGAACGTGCTGGCACAGCTCAACGTCGAGGAGCGCACGCGCGCCCAGGGCGGCCCGGGCAACGGCACCTCGCCCGGCGTACGCTTCGACTACTCGCCCTTCGACGAGGTCAGCGACTTCCTGGAGAAGCACCGCAACTACTTCCCGGAGCTGGAAGAGCAGGCGGACGCGCTGCGCCGCGACGTGCGGCTGGAGCGGCAGATCACCAGCGGTCAGCTCATCCGGCTCCTGGAGGAGCGCTTCGGCTACCGCGTCCTCTTCGACGACCCGTCCCCCTCCGGCTCATCCGTGGTGCGGCGGTTGGACCCGGAGGAGCGGACGCTGACGCTGTCGCCCTTCCTCACCGAACAGCCGCTGAAGTTCCAGATTGCCGCGTCCATTGGCCTGCTGGTGATGGACCGCGAGAAGCTGCTGGAGCGCGTGCTGGACGCGGGCCGCATGCGCCACGGCGAGACGCAGCGGCTCATCAAGGTGAACCTGGCCAACTACTTCGCCGGCGCGCTGATGCTGCCCTACGGGGACTTCTTCAAGGAGGTTCAGCGCACGCGCTACGACGTGGAGCTGCTGTCGAGCATCTTCGGCTCCACCTACGAGACGGTGGCCCACCGCCTGTGCAACCTGTCGGACCCGAAGCGCCCCGGGCTTCCGTTCCACTTCCTGCGCGCGGACATCGCCGGCAACATCTCCAAGCGCTACAGCGGCACCGGCATCCGCTTCGCCTCCGGCGGCGGCAGCTGCGCCAAATGGGCCGTGCACCTGGCCTTCCTCAACCCGTCCCAGCTGACGCGGCAGTACTCCATCATGCCGGACGGAACCGCCTATTTCTGCTTCGCCAAGGTGCAGCTCCAGCCGATTGAGGGCTCCATCGTCAAGGGCACCGCGTACTCCATCGGCCTGGGCACCCACGCGGAGAACGCCAAGTACCTGGCCTACGGCCTGCCCACGACGGACCTGCGCAAGGACGCCATTCCGTCCGGCATCTCCTGCCGCTTCTGCGAGCGCACCGACTGCAACCAGCGCGCGGCGGCCAGCTACCGTTTCGCCTTCGCCTTCGACGAGTACACGAAGAAGGACTGCTTCTTCTCCCCCATCCTCGTCCACGAAAAGGCCGACAAGGTGGAGAAGGACCGGCACCCCAGCGCCCATTCCCTGGCCGTGGCCGCCAACGGGACTCACGGGAGCGAGAAGGACGATTCGTTGGACAAGACCTCCCGCCGCCGCAAGGGTGGCGACGCCTGAGGCCCCCCATGCACCACCCGCCCGAAGACACCCAACGCACCCACATCCTCGACGCCATCCAGAAGCAGAAGAACGCGCTGGCGCCGCTGCGCATCACCGGCTCGCCCACCGAGGTGGGACAGGGGCTGGTGAACCTGGCCGAGCTGCACGGTCTGCTGGAGGACCACGCCGCCAGCCGGCAATTCTACGAAGAGGCGCTCGAGAAGTTCCAAGAGGCCCAGTACAAGCCCGGCCAGGCGCAGGCCCTGATGGGACTGGGCGTGGTGAAGGCGAACTTCGAGGATCACCTCGGCGCCATCGAGCAGATTGCCCGCGCCGCCATGCTCTTCAACGAGTCCAAGGACCGTGAGGGCGAGGCCCTGGCCCGCGCCTGCATCGGCGAGTCCCTGCGCTCGCTGGGCCAGCCGGAGGCCGCCGAGGAGAAATACCAGGAGGCGCTCATCCTCCTGCGCCAGACGCGAAACACGGAGCGGGTGGCGCGGCTGCTCATCGACATCGGCGACATCCGCATGGAGAAGGGCGACTACGAGCCCGCGCGCAAGCGCTTCCTGGAGGCGGTGCCCCTGCTGGAGCAGGGCGATGACCCGGAGGCGCTCGCGCTGGGTCACCTGCTGCTGGGCGAGTCCGAGGGACTCCTCGGCAACCACGAAGGTGCGCGCCCGCACCTGCTCCGCGCGGTGGAGCTGTACCAGGAGGTGCACGACCACGCTTATGAGGCCCGCGCCCGCTGGGACTTGGGCCTGTCCTGCTACTACCAGCAGGACTTCGCGGCGGCCCGCAAGCAGTTCGAGACGCTGATTCCCCTCTACGGGGATCTGGGTCAGACGGGCGAAGTGGCCAAGGTCCAGAACATCCTGGCCCACTTCACCGCGCGCGGCGTGTGAGCGCTCCTCCCTGACACCGGGGAGAGCGCCGTCACACGCGCTCTTCCTAGGCTTGGATGCCGGTGCCCACCGCGATGGCGAGCAGCCCCAGCACGCCCGCGGCCATCACCATGTAGCGCCACTCACCCCGCAGGCCCAGCAGCGTGCCCGCCACCGCGAGCCGCGCCACGGGTGTCACCAACAGCAGGGACGCGGCGCCCTTTCGCAATAAGTCGATGGCGACGTGCACGCGCTCGGATTGGGGCATGGCCTCCAGCCCCAGCGACAGGACGAACATTCCGCCGCTGACCACCGCGCCGACGCGCAGCACCCGTGCAATCCACCGGTCCCCCACCACCGCGCGCTCACGGTGATGATGCCGCACCTGCTCCGCCGCCCCCGCGTCCGGTTGCGCCATGGGCGCCCCGTCCATGGGGGGCGTCAGCGACGCGGCCCCTCCCGTCACTGCCACGTTGCGCGCGACGGCGGGATGCTCCGCTGTCACCGCCGACACGGAAGCACATGCCGCGCGTGCCTCCTCGGGTTCACTCACTTCAGGATGCTCGGCCACAATCCCTCCCCTCCCTTCCACAGCATCTGTCCCGCGACCACCAGCAACACCACCGCGAACAAACGCTTGAGCACCGCCGTGGGCACCCTCGGCATCAGCCGACTGCCCACATATGCGCCTCCCAGGACACCCACCACCAACGGTGACACCAGCGCCAGTTTCAGATGGCCCCTCAACGCGTACGCGGCAACGCTCGCGGCGCCGGTGACGCCAATCATCAGGTTGCTCGTCGCGCTGGCCACCTTGAACGGCACGTGCATGCCGTACGCCATCAGCGGCACCTTGAGCGGTCCTCCGCCCACCCCCAACAGCGAGGACAGGCCACCGGCCACGAAGGAACCGGAGATGCCCAGCGGGTAGTTGGCGGGCACGTAGTCGTCCATCGCGGCGGGCTCCTGGCGCGGCGAACGCAGCAGCAACATCTGCAGCGACACGTAGAGCGTGAAGAGCCCGAACACCACCGCCACCATCGCCGGCGCCACCATGGCGGCCACCATGCCGCCAGCGATGGCGCCCAGCACCGTCGCCAGCTCCAGCGACAGCCCCAGGCGGATGTCACTCAGGTGTTTGTGCACATAGCCCGCGGCGGCGGAGCACGAGCTGGCCACCACGCACATGAGGCTCGCGGGGATGGCCTGCTCCAAGGGAATGTCGAACCCCAGCACCAGCGCGGGCACCAGGACGATTCCGCCTCCGATGCCGAGCATCGCACCCAAGGTACCCGCGAGTGCACCCACTGCGATGAGGAGTAGGACCGTCATTCCTCTTCGAGGATAGGAGCGGCCTCGCGCTTCGGACAGCGCCATTCCCCGAGGGGAATCGGGCTCGCCAGGACGCCTGCTCTGCAGGTGTCACGCCGCCCGTGCGCCCAGCGTCCCTTCGGGGAAGGCCTCCAGGAAGCGGGCTCGCGTACGGGGCGTGAAGGTGCCCCTCGCCATGTAGCCGTGCAACCGACGCAGGACGCCACGCGCCGTCTCCAGCGTGCCTTCCACCTCCGCGGCGAAGTCGAACGTGTCGTTGCGGTAGAGCTCCTGGAACGACAGCCGCGCATAGGCCGGCAACGCGCGCGCGCGGCCCATGGGACTTGAAAGGAAGAGACCGGAGACGTACAGGCCGCGCACCCAGCCATCGACCTCCGACTTGCTGGGCGCCTGGCCCACACGCTCCTGTGAGGACAAACGGACCAGCTCGTAGAGGCCGCCGCCAATGCCCCGCCATGGGAAGCCCAGGCTCTTCACCACCTGACACTTCTCCCGCACCCGCGGCGTGCCGAGCAGCTCCATGCCGTGCAGCTCGCGCAGATAGAAGAGCGTCTGCGCCCATTCGATGTCGCGGTGCGCCTCGAGGGCACGCTCACCGCGGCGGCGGTGTCGCACCACCAACCTGTCCACCACCGGATACAGACGGCGGTCCAGGCACAGGTGCGTGAAGTACCCCGCGAGCACCGCGAGGCCAGGCTCGGTGCCCACCAACGCGCCGGAGGCCACCAGCTCCGCCATCTTCAGCCCGAAGCCCACCGGGGCGCGCTCATGGTACAGCCGCGCGAAGTGCGGCAGCTCCCGTTCGGGCAGGAAGGCGGCGAGCCCGCCCCGGATGCCTTCGCACAACGGGAGGTCTGGCAGCGCGGCGCCGAAGCGCGCATACGGCAGGTCCTCCGACAGCGCACGCACCCAATCCGCCGGCAGCTCGCCCGGGTTGGCGGCCATCCGTTCAATGGCGGTCAGATGCATCAGCAGCGTGGGCATTCCCCACACTGCTACCCAGTGCAACGAAGCAATGCAATGCTCGAATGAAATCCAACGCTTTGCGTGTAACAGGGCGGGCGTTACAGTCCGCGCCCTTTCCACCAGCCCAAGCCTTTTCACTGTTCAGGAGTTCCACGGCCCATGAACTTCAGCTTCGTCTCCGGCGATGCCACACGGACGAGCGGCGACCTGCTCGTCATTCCCCTCTTCGAGGGCGAGCTGGGAGACAGCGCCCCGTCCTCCCTCTCCTCGGCGGACGGCGCCCTGGAAGGACGCCTGCGCGGCGCCGCCACCCAGGAGGGCTTCAAGGGACGCGCGGACCAGAGCCTGGTGATGCACACCCTGGGGCGCACGTCTCCCGAACGCGTGCTGCTGCTGGGCCTGGGAAACCGCGCCCGCTTCCACCCGGAAGTGCTGCGGCTGGCCGCTGGCCGCGCCGCGAAGACGGCGCAGCGGCTCAAGGTCACCTCGGTGGCGTTCGCCCTGCCGGCCACCGAGTCCGCGCAGGACGCGGTGCGCGCCGTGGTGGAAGGCGTGGCGCTGGGCGTCTACCGCTTCGACAAGTACAAGTCCTCCGCGCGCGAGGAGAAGAAGGGCGCCGCGAAGCTGGGCAAGGTGTTCCTGGTGCTCCCCGAGGGCACGGAGCGCACGCGCGAGCTGGATGACGCGCTGACGCTGGCGCAGCGCGTCGCGGAGGCGACCAACTGGGCCCGTGACCTCGTCAACGAGCCGCCCAACGCGGTGACGCCCACGGTGCTGGCCGAGGCCGCGCGTCAGGCCGCGAAGGAAGGCGGACTGAAGGCCACCATCGGCGGCCGCCGCGACATCGAGAAGCTCGACATGGGCATGTTCCTCGGCGTCACCGCGGGGAGCACCGAGGAGCCTCGCCTCATCCACCTGACGTACACGCCCAAGAACGCGCGCGACGCCAAGCAGCCGCCGCTGGCGCTGGTGGGCAAGGCCGTCACCTTCGATTCGGGCGGCCTGTCGCTCAAGCCGACGGACGGCATGGTGGACATGAAGACGGACATGGCGGGCTCGGCCGCGGTGCTGGGCGCCATGAAGGTCATCGCCGCGCTCAAGCCGCCCTTCCCCGTGCACGCCTTCATCGGCGCGTGCGAGAACATGCCGGCCGGCAATGCCTACAAGCCGGGTGACATCCTCACCTCGCGCCTGGGCAAGACGGTGGAGATCACCAACACGGACGCGGAAGGCCGCCTGGTGCTGGGCGACATCCTGACGTGGGCCACCGAGCACAAGCCGGCCGCCATCATCGACCTGGCCACGCTCACGGGCGCCTGCGTCGTCGCGCTGGGCAACTACATCGTCGGCGCCTTCGGCGACCACGAGGAGACGGTGACGCAGGTGCTCCAGGCCGCGCGCACCGCGGGCGAGGAGATGTGGCGCATGCCCATCAGCGACATGCAGAAGGACGCCCTGCGCTCCGAGGTCGCCGACATGAAGAACTCCGGCGAGCGCTGGGGTGGCTCCATCAACGCCGCCATCTTCCTCCGCGAGTTCGTGGGCGAGACGCCGTGGGTGCACCTGGACATCGCGGGTCCGGCGAGCAGCCCCAAGGAGCGTGGCTACCTGGGCAAGGGCGGCACCGGCGTGGGCGTGCGCACCCTGGTGGAGTACGTCCGCCTGCGCGCGCAGACGCAGGACACCGCGCCCGTAGAAGCGGCGCCCAAGGCCAGCAAGGCCAGGCCGGCCCGGAAGCGCGCGAAGTAGCGCGGCCTTCCAGACAGAGGGCGTCCCGGATGAAGGGGCGCCCTCAGCGCTGGGGCACCTTCCACGCCGTCACGGGCCCCGCGAGCGGGCGGACGCCCTGGATGAGCGCATCCACGCTCTGGGGCACGTCCGCCGCGGCCTGCGCCGGCCAGGTGGCCAGCATCATCAACACGCGCCCGGGGATGCCTTCACGCACGGCCACCTTGCCGTGCACGCCATCCCCCACCTGGAAATCGAAGCCCACCGCGGTGTCCGACAGCGGAATGGGCGCCGGGTCCGTGGTGGTGAAGCCCGGGTGCTGGCGGAGCCCTTCGGTGAGCCGCTCCGCGAACTGCGTGGGAGAGGCCACCGCGGGCGCCACCTGCAACACCACCTGCGCTCCGGAGACGTTGTGACGGAGGATGACGGGAATGGCGAGCCCCTCCGGCGTGCGCTCATTCGTCTCGTCCAGCTGCCAGTCCGCCGTGGGCCGGATGATTTCGAAGCCCAGGTCCTCGTCCACGTAGCGGCGCGTCGTCGAGCGGCTGTCCTCGCTCGCGGCCTCCGCTGATGGGGCGGTCCCGGAGCCGCCGGTCCCCCCGTGCTTCATCGCCTGGCGAGCGCCACCGCAAGCCGTCGTCAGCGCCAGGAGTCCCCACACCCACTTCCGCATCGCGACCATGCCCGCTCCCCGCCCCGAACGCCGTGACGGCGAACGTGGGCACGGGCGAACCCCTAGGCCAGTCCTCCTTGGAGGGTGCGGTAGGTGTTGGACAGCCGCTCCGCCACGTCTACGGGCAGGACGTTGCGCGCTGAAAACAACGCATAGGACACGAAGGCGTCCAGGGCCTCCAACGTGAGGGCCCGGCCCACCGCCTCGCCTCCCGTGGAGAGGTTGGCCCTCAGCCGCGCCACGTCCACGCGCCCGTCCGCCGCCAGCGTCACCCCGGCGTACGCGTCCTCCAGGCCCTGCGGCGGCGCGTCGAGGAAGCCGCGCAGCAGGTCCGTGTGCTTTCCGGCCTCGCGCAGGGCCCGGTGCACCAGGGACAACAGCAGGTTGTAGCGCTCCTCCGCGGACAGCAGCTCCCAGGCCATGCCCTCCACGGCGGGCGCCTGCGCCGGAGGCGGCGCTGCGGGGTGGACGGCCACGTTGCCGCCGCGCACCGCATCCTCCAGCCACGTGTAGAAGGCGTGCGGGCCGCCTTCATAGGATGCGCGCAGGCTGGCCAGCGGCAGCCCGTCCGCCAGCCTGGCGAACAACCGCGACTCACCAGGCAGCGGTCCTTCGGGCCCCAGCGTGACGCGCGTGTCGTCCGGGAAGCGCCGACGCAGGCGTGACACCAGCTCCGCCCGCTTGATGCCGGTGAGGACCAGGTCCCGCGTGCGCTCGGGCAGCTTCACCACGTCCGCCATCGGCGCGGGGCCTTCGACGAAGACGAAGCTGCCGTCCTCCAGTTCGAAGAGGCTGAGCACCACCTCACGCACCACGTACGTCATGGCGCTGTACAGGTTGGCCTCGGAGACGAGCCCTTCCGACGTCAGCACCTGGCCAATGCGGCGCGACGGCGTCACGCGCGACAGGGCCTGCGTCAGTTGCGCCTGCGTCAGCAAGCCCAGGCGGAGCAGCGCCGCGCCCAGCCGCTCCCAGCGCTCCGTGGAGGTGGCGAACACCACCTGTCCGTCCCGGAAGGACACCGTGCGGCGCCCCGTCGCGTGCTGCACCGCCAGCAGGCCGCTGCGGATGCCGGACAGGACGTGGGCGAAGACTTCCTCCACCGACAGGGTGCGCAGGCTGCCGGCGAGGAAGCCAGCGAAGCCGGGCGGCTCCTGGAGGAGGACCATCCCCTCCGGCCCATTGAACCAGGCCAGGAGGGGATGGGAGGGGGACAACCCCTGGGAGAGCGGCCGCTCCAGGTCGAGCGATGCCGCATCACCCACGAGGCGGGGCGTGGCCTTGGGTCGGTTCGCCACTGCCCACCTCGTCCAACTGCCGGGGACTACTTCTTCGGCGCGTTCAGCTCCGCGTCGATGATGCTCTTGAACTCTTCGAAGGGCTGCGCGCCGGACAGCAGGATGCCGTTGATGAAGAAGGCCGGGGTGCCAGACACGCCCGCCTGCTTGCCCTCGGCCAGGTCCTTCTGAACGATGGCGCCCTTCTCACCCGAGTCCAGGCAGGCGTTGAACTTCGCCGTGTCCAGCTTCAGGTCGGCGGCGTACTTCTTCAGGGAGTCCACGCCCAGCGCCTGCTGGTTGGCGAAGAGCAGGTCGTGCATCTCCCAGAACTTGCCCTGATCGCCCGCGCACAGCGAGGCCTCGGAGGCCTTCGGCGCCTCCTTGTGGAAGTCGAGCGGGAAGTGGCGGAACACGATGCGGACCTTGTCGCCGTACTCCTGCTGCACCTGCGCCAGCGCCGGGTTGGCGCGGCTGCAGAACGGGCACTGGAAGTCGCTGAACTCGACGATGGTGACGGGCGCGCCCTCAGGACCACCCTTGGCGGCGCCCGTGGCGGCCACCTGCTTGCGGACAACCGGGGGACGCGGCGGCTCCGGCAGCGTCAGCTTGACATTGGCGGACTTGCGCAGCTCCTCGAAGAGGGCCTGCGCGCGCTCCTGCTTCGGCTGCTGCGTCAGGAACTCCACGATCTGCGGCTTCATCTGCTCGTAGGTGGAACCCTCGGGCAGCTGGCCAGCGGCACCGTCGTAGACTTCCTTGATGCGCTCCTCGGTGGGCGCGGGGACCTTGTCGTCGATCTCCGCCTTCAGGTACGCCTCTTGGGAGAGGCCACGCTTCTTGGCCTCGGCATCCACGAGCTTCTCCGTCACCATGCCGTCCAGGCCACGCTTCAGGAGCTGCGACTTCTGCTTCTCCAGGTTGGCCAGCGGCTCCTGGAGGCGCTCGTTGAGCTCCTTGTAGGTGATCTTCTGCCCGTCGCCGAACGTCGCGACGACAGTGTCGGGCGCGGGCTCACCTGCGGCCTGCTGCGCCGCGGGAGCGGTGGCCGGCGCCTTCTCCTTGTTACAGCCGGCGGTGAAGGTGGCCGCCAGGAGCGCGGCGAGGATGACGCGGGTGGGACGGTTGAGCATATCCCGCCCACTTAGCCGAGCCTTACCGGACCTGCAAGTTAATGACGTCAGGCGACAAGCGGCTCGAAGTCCAGCGCGCCGGCCAGTCCAGAGAAGCCCAATCCCATGCCCTCCAGCTCGCGGCGGCGGGCGGGAACGATTTCGTAGCAGCTCGGGTCGGACATCACCTTGCGCACCAACTTGTGATTGAGCGCGTGGCCCGTCTTGTACGCCGTCATGTGGCCAATGACGGGCCGGCCGAACAGCGACACGTCGCCGATGGCGTCCAGGATCTTGTGGCGAACGAACTCGTCCGGGAAGCGCAGCCCGTCCGGGTTGAGGATGGAGACCTCGTCCACGACGATGGCGTTCTCCAGCGAACCGCCCCGGGCCAGGCCCATCTGCTTCAGCTTCTCCACGTCCCGCAGGAAGCCGAAGGTGCGCGCGCGGGAAATCTCACGCGCGAAGTCCCGGTCACCGAAGTCCAGGTCGAAGGACTGGCCCTGGATGACGGGGTGCTCGAAGTCGATGGTGCAGCTGATGCGGAAGTGCCGGGCCGGCGTGAGCGAGGCCTGCTTGTCGCCGTCCACCACCGACACCGCCTTGCGGATGACCAGCAGCTCCTTGGGCGCCTCCTGCTCCCGCACGCCCGCGCTCTGGATGAGCGCCGCGAAGGGCGCCGCGCTGCCGTCCATGATGGGGACTTCCGGACCGTCCAGCTCCACCCGGAGGTTGTCGATGCCCATGCCGGCCAGCGCCGCCATCAGGTGCTCCACCGTGCCCACGCGGACACCGTCACGGCCCAGCGTCGTGGCCAGCGACGTGTCCACCACGTACTCCGCCAGCGCGGGGATGCTCACCGGGCGGGCGAGGTCCGTGCGCACGAAGACGATGCCATGCCCCGGGGGCGCCGGGCGCAGGGTGAGCGTCACCCGGGCACCCGAGTGGAGTCCCACGCCCTGCAGGGAGGCGATCTTCGAGAGAGTGCGCTGGTTGTAGGAGGACGGTCGCATTGTGGGTGTCGCCTCGTGGCTTCTCGGTGCTGCGGAGCTTCCGCTCCAGACCCGCCGGAGGGCTGGAAACGTTCATCAGTGGTCTGATGTGACGCGCGAGTCCAGCAATCAGCATGCCACTTCCCTGTGACATGCCTGGCAGCGCCGCGGGTTTGAAATTCAGCTCCAACCCCTTGGAGTTGCTTGGCTTTTTCGTGCGTCATCAGGGGCGCCGGTTCCGGCCTGGCGCCCCTCCCCCCGTGGCGGATTGCTGATTCCCTCCTGAACCGCGACACCGATGTCGGGGATTTGTCATCCCCGCCCTTGGCATCCC
>NZ_VHLB01000047.1:0-69631 GCF_006547365.1 Myxococcus sp. AB056
ACGCCAGGAACGTGGCGCCGCCCGTCTTCGCCAGCACCTTGGTGATGGCGGCCGTCAGCGACGTCTTGCCGTGGTCCACGTGTCCGATCGTGCCGATGTTCACGTGGGGCTTGTTACGCTCGAACTTCTCCTTGGCCATGACACTCCTCAAAAATAAATGGAGCCCTGAACCAGGATTGAACTGGTGACCTCATCCTTACCAAGGATGCGCTCTGCCAACTGAGCTATCAGGGCTTGGCGATGCTGTGACTACAACATTTGGAGCGGGAAATGGGATTCGAACCCACGACATTCAGCTTGGAAGGCTGACGCTCTACCAACTGAGCTATTCCCGCAATTGCCGAGTGGAGGGAGATGGATTCGAACCATCGAAGGCGTAGAGCCGGCAGATTTACAGTCTGCTCCCTTTGGCCGCTTGGGTATCCCTCCAGATATTCACTTGTCCTACCACATCCCGGGCCCTCATCCGCGGCCCCGTCCAACCTGGCCGGCGGCGGGATTTGAACCCGCGACCTACTGATTACAAATCAGTTGCTCTACCAGCTGAGCTACACCGGCACTCATCCGGTACTGCGACTGCCGCCCTACCCCGCCCCAGCGACTCCGTCAACCACCCGTCACCGCCCTGAGAGGGGCGCCCTTCTAGAATTCCCGTTCGCCCAAGTCAAGGAGATTGATCCCAAACTTCAGCTACCGGCCAGAGACGGTGCCCCGCTGGCGGGCGACCTCGTATAGCAGAATGCCGGCCGAAACGGATGCATTCAATGAACCGATCTGACCCGCCATCGGAATCCGGAGGCGGAAGTCGCAGTGCTTGAGCACCCCGTCCCGGACGCCTGCCCCCTCCGCCCCCACGACGAGCGCCAACGGCCCATCCAGCCGGGCGCTCCACATGGGCTCCTTGGCGTCCACGTCCGCCGCGGCGACCCACAGGCCGGCTTCCTTCAGTTCCTCCAGGGCCCGGGAGATGTTCACCACCCGCGCGATGCGGCTGTGCTCCACGGCCCCGGCGGACGCCTTGGCCACGGTGCCCGTCACCTGCACCGCCCGGTCCTTGGCAATCACCACGCCGTGGGCCCCCAGCGCATCCGCGGAGCGGATGATGGCTCCCAGGTTGTGCGGGTCCTGGATTCCGTCCAGCACGACCACCAGGGGAGGCTGTCCCAGTGCCTTCGCGGCCTCCAGGAGGTCCTCCAGCTCCGCGTACTTGAAGCCGCGCAGTTCGACCACCACGCCCTGGTGAACGCCGCCCTCCGCCAGGGTGCCCAGGCGCTCGCGCGTCACCTTCTCCACGCGAATGCCGAACTCGCGAGCCCGGCTGAGCAGCTCTCCCGCCGCTCGGGCGCCAAGCTGCCCCTCCACCAGGAACAAGCGCTCCACCTCGTCCGGCCGAGCCCGAAGGGCCGCCAGGACGGGATTCACCCCGTAGACGAAACGGGAGGCTTCGCCGCCTCCGCGCTCGCTCCGGCTGGCGCGCTGGGGGGATTCTTCGCTCCCGCGCTCACCGCGGCCGCCCTTGGAAGAACGCTCACGCATGGACACTCAGAGGACCTCGACGGGAAGGGAGAAGGTCTTCTGCTGACGTGCGCAGATCTTCTCCGTGCAGATGAAGAAGACGAGCTTCGCGTCCACGGAGCCCTTGCCCGCGGCGGCCGTCGTGAAGGGGACCTCGAAGCGAGGGTCCGCGAAGGCTTGCCCCTCGGCCTTTTTCGCCACGGAGTCCGCCAGGGCCAGCTTCTCCTTGGCCGGAGTCAACTGGCTCCCCTTCACCTCAAGCTTCAATGGCGCCTCGTCGGAGACATGGGCACCCGCCTTCGTCTTGATGGCGAGGACGAAGGTCCCCTTCTCTCCCGCCTTGACCTGGGTCGAGGTCCCCTCGGTGGAGACCTCATACAGCGAGGCCGGATCCACATCCGCGGCCAGTACGGGCGCGGAGCAGGTCACTGCCGCCAGCAGGGCGGCGAGGGAGGAAAGGCGTTGGCGACGAAGCATGGGCGTCTCCTGGAAACGATGGGTGCGTATCACGCTTGAGACAGCTGGGGCCGTCTTTCTCTTCACGCGCCGCCTTCGCCGGTCCGAGCGCGGCGTCCCGTGCCCTTCCGGTCCACGGGGAGCTGGGCAGGCTCAGATGACGCGGGCAGGGCCGACGGAGGCGACAGGTCCGGCATGGACACGGGCGGCTCTCCCGCCACGAGCGCTTCCGCGCGGATGATGATGAGCGAGGCCAGGTCCACGCCCGTCACCGCCTCCATTTCAGGAAGCGCGGGGGAACTGTTCACCTCGAAGACCTTGGGTTGGCCCTGCACGTCGAGCAGATCCACCGCCGCCACTTCGAGCCCGATGAGCCGGGTGGCCTTCTCCGCGGTGGCTCGCTGGGCGGGTGACAGCTCGTGCGCCTCCAGCCGGGCCCCCTTGATGAGGGTGTGCGCCAGGCGCCCCGGGCGCGGGCGGCGACGAACCGCGGCCACTGCGTGCCCCCCCACGACGAGCACACGGACGTCGATGCCCGTGCTCTTCACGTACTCCTGCATCACGAGATTGTGCCCCAGCCCCAGGACGGCCTCGAGCGCGGCCTCCAACGACTGGAGGCTCTCGCACACCATGACGCCGTGCTTCTCCTGCCCCTGCAGCAGTTTGACGAGGACGGGCACGCCGCCCAGCAAGCCCACCATCTCCTTGAGGTGAGCCGCGTCGCGCGCCATCACCGTCGACGGAATATCAATGCCGTGCGCCGAGAGCAGCTGCAGCGAGCGCATCTTGTTGCGCGACTGCGCGATGGCCTGCGCGTGGTTGACGAGCGAGACCCGCGCCAGGCCGAACTGATTCACCACGGCCAGGCCATAGTTACTGATGGACTGGGCGATGCGGGGGAGGACGACGTCCGTGGGCGCCAGCTTCTTGCGGCCGTAGTAGAGCGTGGCGCTGCGCCCATCGAGGTGCATCTGCACGCGGAGTGGGTTGAGTACCCGCACCCGGTGCCCTCTTGCGCGCGCCACCTCGACAAGTCGCCGAGTGGACGGGATGGAAGCGGAGCGCGAGAGGATCGTGGCTTTCATGAGCGGGGCGGCCGTTCCGGGGAGATAGGGACCTATAATCCCCGCCCCTCGCCGGGTAAAGCCGCCCCGCGAACCGCTGGACTAGCGCTGACGGATGGCCCGCACTTCAATCTTCACGGGCAACTCCGGGGTGGAGTTCAGGATGCGCTCGCAGATCTGTCCCGTGAAGAGCACGCCGCGGTCCTCCAGCGTCCACGTGCTGTCGCTCGAGGGGGTCCGCTCCCCTTCCACGTAGACCACGAGCAGCTTGGGGTCAGTCGGGCGCTGGGGACCATCCAGCGGAATCAGGCAAGGCTCCTCGTCGACGAGCGCCCGACTGATCTCCTCCAGCGCGCTAGCAAGTTCAGCCTGATTCCCGGCCTGGAAGAAGGAGCGGTTGCACAGACCCGTGGTCGGGTTGCACGTGTCGCCCTCGCCACACGGGCGCTCCGCGCTACACGTCCGCTTGAAACCGCCCGCCCGAGCCATCGCCTCCAGCACCGCTGGGCCCTCGCCCGACGCGGTCTCAGCACCGAAGCCAATCACAATGGTCGAGATCTCCTTCTCCTTCAGCGCCTGCACCGCAGCGACGGAGGCATCGGAGTCCAAGCACCCACGCTTATCGTAAGCGCCGTAACAGCCGTTGTTATCGATGGTGCACTTACAGAGGTCGGGGTTGGCGCCGGTGTTGGCGTTATTCGCGTTGCAGTTCGGAAGACCGTCCGTCAGCAGGATGACGAAGTTTTCCCGGTCTGGATCCTGAAGCCCAGGCAGCCCACCCACGAAATTCAGGCTGCCGCTCGTCGGCGTACCACCGAGCGGCCGCCCCTCACCGCTATTAGGGATGCCCTGAAGGAGGTCGTTGATTTCACTGGCATGCGCGAGAAGGGACGCATCGTCCTCCTGATCTGGCAGTCCTTTCAACAGCGCGTTCTGGGTTGCTTCACGGCACGCGTCGACAACCGCGGTTCCTCCGCGCGTCTCCGGGTAGGTCGTCAGCGCGAAGCGCACGAACTGCCCACTGGACTCAAGAAACGGAGGAACGGCTGCCTGCAGATCCGTCCAGCGCGTGGGGCAGACGTCGACATTACACGGCAACTCGCGGCCACAAAGCCGCCGGGAGCCCTCGTAGTCCACCATGCAGGCAGGGTTCGAAGGGTCCACGGGGTCCGTCATGGACGCCGAGGTGTCCACCAACAGCATGATGTTGGGCTTGCTCCGACGGGCGTTGATGACCTCCTCAACCGTCGTCTGCGCGATGGCCAGCGGCTCCACCGGCTCGAAGTCGTACGTCTGACAGGCCAGGACGATGGCGCCGACGGAGAGTGCACTCAGGAGGGGCAGCTTGGAGCGCATAGGCAATGAATTCCTTCTGCTACTGGGGGACACGGGACTTCCCGCGCGGCCGGGTTCTCCAAAGGGGGTACGGCGTGGCGACAGGTTATCGCGTCATTCCCGTCGGGCGCTACAGCATCGGCCGACTGATTCCTCGCCGTTTGGATGCCACTGCGACGTTACAGCCAGAGCGATACCTGGGCGGCCAAGAGCGGCGTACGTAGGGCCCAAGCCCACCGACTACAGGGTGAGCACCCGTGCACCCGCGGTCAGTCGCCAAATCGAGGCCATCCCCATCACTTCATCCAGGGTGCCCGCCAGCGCCTCCGGTTCGTAGCCGCAGATGCGGACTGTGGTGTCGCAGGCGATCAGTCTGGCGCCCAGCGTGCGCGCTTCCGCCAGCATGTGCGGCGGCGCCAACACCCCGAGTGACTCCGCGCGTGCGAACTCCTCGTGCTCGCGCGCACTCGACGGCTGGCCGTAGGCGCCCCCCACGAGCTGGCGCAGCGCATCGAAGGCGAAGACGAAGTACACCTCGTCGCCCATGGCAGCGGCGGTGATTCCCATGGTGGCGGCCTGGAAGGCCGGCTCGTACGTGGCGTGCTGAAGAAAGAAGAGGACCCGTCCGGCCATGACGCGCCGACCATAACGGCCTTCGCATCCCGTCGCGGCACCAATGACGTATAAATTGGAAACGTCCCTCTTCTGTCCGGGAAGCCCTCATGGCGACCACCCTCCCCCCACGTCCTGGCGCCGTTTCCTCGCGGTCCCTCCGCCATCTCGCCTGGCGCCCCGTGGTGCTCGGAGGCTTCTTGCTCGCGGGATCCGGAGGACTGGCCCGTATGAGTGCTTCCGCCAGTTCGGAGCCTGCCCTCGTCACCAGCGCGCCTTCGCCTGGCGCCGACGTCCATGCCCAGGTGGTCGCACTTCTCGATGCGACGACGCGGACTGGCACCCCATCAGATGACGCATGGAAGCGCCTGGGGCCGGGAGCGGCGCCTGTCCTGTCGGCGCTCGTCGTGGACAAGGGCACCCCTACCGCGCGGCGGACGCTCGCCGTGTCCTCCCTGGCGCTGGTGGATCCATCAGGCGGCGCGGTGACCATCCGCGACGTGCTCGAGGATGCGAAGGCCCCGGCTGTGGTGCGTGCGAGCGCAGCGGACGCCCTGCGCCAGTGCCTGGGGCTGGACGCCATCCCCACGCTCATCTCCCGGCTGCAGGACCCGGAATCACAGGTCCGGGAAGCCGTGGCCGTGGCGCTCGGGCGCCTGGGCGGGCAGCAGGCCCGGCAAGCGCTGGAGGACCGACTCCCCATAGAAGAGCGCGCCCTCGTCCGCGAGGCACTCCAGCGTGGACTCACGCTCGTCGAGCCCTGAGGGGACACGGTCCACCTGACTCCGGGCTCGCGTCGGCCCGGGGCTTCCATTAGATGGGAGCCATGCGTCCCACCGTCCTCCTCTTTGATATCGATGGAACCCTGGTCACCACTGGCGGCGCGGGGCGCCGCTCCATGGAAGCCGCTTTCGAGAAGCTGCACGGGCGGCGGGACGCGTGCGACTCGTTCCCCATGTCCGGCATGACCGACCGGGCCATCGTCCGCAAGGCGATGCACATCATCGGCGTGGAGGACTCGGCCGCGGCCATCGACGCGGTCATCGACGCCTACGTCGCCCACCTCGCCGAAGAGGTCCACAAGGTGGATGACCAGCGATACCTCGTCTTCCCGGGCATGCGCGAGGCCGTGAAGGAGGCCCGGTCGCGGTCCGGGTTCGCCGTGGGACTGGGCACGGGCAACGTCCGTGAGGGCGCCCGCGTGAAGCTGGAGCGCGTGAACATCTACGACCAGTTCGACTTCGGCGGCTTCGGCTGCGACAACGAGGACCGCACCGAACTGATTCGCTGCGGCGCCAAGGCCGGCGCCGCGAAGCTGGGCGTCCCCGTGGAGGAATGCCGGGTCGTCGTCATCGGCGATACGCCCAAGGACGTCCATGCGGCCCAGGGCGTCGGCGCCGAGTGCATCGGCGTGGGGACTGGGACCTTCTCCGTGCAGGCCCTCCTCGACGCAGGGGCCACGGTCGCCTTTCCTGACTTCTCGCATCCCCAGGCCCTGGAGATTCTGCTCGGCGGGCGCTGAGTCCCCTGCCCGTCCGCTCGGTGCTCGGCGCCGGGTGTGCTATCTCCCGCCGCCCTTCCGAGGAGCCGCCGCATGTCGTCCACGCTCGAATCGTATGAGCTCATCCGCTTCGCCGAAGCCTTCGAGGCCCGCCTCGCCACGGCGGGGGAAATGCTCACCGGCAGGCCCGGCCTCGACGCCGAAAAGGGCTGGCTGACCACCGCGCTGGAGCTGGTGCGCACCGCGCGCGCGCCCACCGAGGGCGTGCTCGACCGCGTGAAGGACCTCCCCGAGCTGGAAGAGGCTCGCGAGGAGTATGCGTTCCACCAGCAGGGCCTGTGGGTGGACGTGCTGGAGAAGCTGCACGCCGGCATCACCTTCACCGCCAGCAGCCGCGCGCCCGTCATCGAAGCCCTCTTCCCCCACCTGAAGTTCCCGCAACTTCGGCGAGCCCCCCGGGAAGCCGTCCTCGAGTACGCGACGTCCTACGAGCGGCGCACGAAGAGCGCTTATGTGACGCGCATCTTCGCCCGGGATGACTTCGCGCTCGTGCGGCCCGTCATGGAGCAGGTGCTGACCGCCCATACCGCGTGGCGCTCCAGCCATGAGCCGTCGCCCCTGACGCTGGAGCAGGAGACCCTCCTTCGTGAGGAACTGGTGTCGCTCGGCCGGAAGCTCGAGCAGTCCCTTCGACAGGCGCGACTGCTGGCCGAAGCCGCGCTCGTGCCCGCCCCCACCGTCTACGAGGCCGCCGGGCTGAACCTCAAGCCCAAGCGCCGCGCGGGCCGGGGGCTGACGCTCTCCGACGACGCGCTGGCTGGCTTCGATGAGCCGACCGACTCCATGGAGCCCACCGAGGCGGAACTCGCCGAGGTCGCCGCACTGGATGCAGGGGGCGACATCGCAAGCCCTGCTTCCGTGGCACCTTCGGCCGCTCGCGGTGACACGGCGGCGGAGGGTGGCGACTCGTCCGCCAGCGCAGCCAGCCCAGAGGTGCTCCAGGACGCTGGCGCAGAGCGCTCGGACAACGGTGGCGACTCGGGCCCGGTGGGTGGCGCCGAACTGAAGGACGAGGGCTTGCCCACTACGACAGAGACCGGCGTGGCCTCCGCGAGCGCTGCTTCTGAGTCGCACGATGGCGCTGTCGCCCAGCCGGAAGCAGCTGCCGAGGGCGCGGAACTCGCGGAAAAGGCCGCCGTGGACACTGCGGCACAGGCCAACAGGGGCGATGCGTCCCCTCATGCCTCGGATGGAGCGGTGACGAACGACAGCCGGCCCGCGAATGCCGACGAGGCCGCCGCGCAAGCCCGTAACGAGGCATCCCCTACCGCGCCACGCGGCGCGCGACGGGGACGCAAGAAGGCCGATGCAGCGGAGCCTGCCGCGACCGAGGCCACCGAACCTCCGGCCTCGGGTGAGGCACAGGCGCCTCGCATCCGGAAGAAGAAGGCTTCCTCTCAGTCCGCCCCACCGACTTCCGACGCGGACACGCCTTAAAGGACACCGGGCCATGGCGGACGTCGCGCTTCCCATCGATCCCCTGTTGCCGGACATCGTCTCCACGCTGCGTGGCGCGCGGTCGCTCGTCCTGGAAGCGCCTCCTGGCGCGGGAAAGACGACGCGCGTGCCTCGCGCGCTCCTGGAGGCCGGGCTCGGCCAGGGGAAGGAAATCATCGTCCTCCAGCCACGCCGGCTTCCCACGCGGCTCGCCGCACAGCGCGTGTCCGAGGAGCTGGGCGAGCGCGTGGGCGAGCGCGTGGGCTACCAGGTCCGCTTCGAGGACGTACGGAGCGCGAAGACGCGACTGTCCTTCGTCACCGAAGGCGTCCTCGGCCGCCGGTTGCTCTCCGACCCGAAGCTTCGCGACGTGGGCATCGTCGTGCTCGACGAGTTCCACGAGCGGCACCTGTCCGCGGACATCTCCCTCGCCCTGCTGCGGCGCCTCCAGGAGACGGCGCGCCCCGACCTCAAGGTCGTCGTCATGTCCGCGACGCTGGAGGCGGAGCCCATCCGGGCGTACCTCGGCGGGTGTCCCTCGCTCCGCTCCGAGGGCCGGCGCTTCGACGTGAGTGTGGAGTACCTGCCCGCGCCCGATGACCGACACCTGGACCAGCAGGTGCTCTCCGGCATCAAGCGGCTCTTCACCCAGGGCGTGGATGGCGACGTGCTCGTCTTCCTCCCCGGCGCCGGCGAAATCCGCCGCGCACGCGACGCATGCGCCGAGTTCGCCGAACGCCACGGCACCGACGTGCTCCCCCTCCACGGCGACCTGTCCCCCGCCGAGCAGGACCGCGCCGTGCGGCGCAGCTCGCGGCGGAAGATCATCCTCTCCACCAACGTCGCGGAGACGTCCGTCACCATCGACGGCGTGGCGGTGGTCATCGACTCCGGGCTCGCGCGCGTCGCCTCCCACTCCCCCTGGTCTGGCCTGCCCACCCTCAAGCTGTCCAAGGTCAGCCGCGCCTCCGCCATCCAGCGCGCGGGCCGCGCGGGCCGTACGCGCGCGGGCCACTGCCTGCGCCTCTACACCCAGCACGACTTCGACGGCCGCCCGGAGCAGGACGCCCCGGAGATTCGCCGCACGGACCTGGCCGAAACCGTCCTCTCCCTGCGCGCGTCCGGCATCACCGACCTGGCCGCCTTCCCCTTCTTCGAGCCGCCCCCGGCCGCGTCCCTGGACGCCGCGGAGACGCTGCTCCGCCGACTGGGCGCGGTCGACTCCACCGGCACCGTCACGGAGGTGGGCGAACGGCTCCTGCGATTCCCCGTCCACCCCCGTCAGGCGCGCATCATCGTCGAGGGTGAGCGCCGGGGCGTGGGGGCCGAAGCCGCCGTGCTGGCCGCCCTCATGGGCGAACGCGACATCCGCCGCGAGGCCCGCACCAACCTGGGCCAGGGAGGACGTCCGGCCGCCGTCGTCAGCGGGCCGTCCGACCTGCTGGAGCTGTTCGAGCGCTTCCGCGAAGCCGAACGCGCGAACTTCGCGTCGGGCCGCATGCACTCCCTCTCCCTGGAGGCCGGCTCCGTGCAGTCCGTGGACCGGGTCCAGAAGCAGCTGCGGCGCGCGGTGCGTGGACAGGGCACCCGGCCCCAACGGCCCGAGGACGTGGAGCAAGCGCTGATGCTCAGCGTGCTCGCCGGCTACCCCGACCGCGTTGCCCGACGGCGCCGGCCCCGTGCGCCCGAGCTGCTGATGTTCGGAGGAGGGTCGGCCACGCTGTCAGACGTGAGCGTGGTCCAGGACGCCGACCTCATGGTGGCCGCCGACGCCGAAGAACGCCCTGGCAAGGGCGCCGTGGTGCGGCTCGCCAGCGCCGTGGAGCCGGAATGGCTGCTCGACCTCTACCCGGACACGCTGGAGGAGGTGGACACCCTCCAGTGGAACGCCGAGGCCCGGCGTGTGGAGCGGCTCACCCGCCTGTCCTACGGCAACCTCGTCCTGGAGGAGACCCGCACGCCCGCGCCCGCCTCGGAGGCCACCGCGCGCGTGCTCGTGGAAGCCGCGCTGGCCGCGGGGCCTGGCAAGTTCGCGGACCCGGAGGCCCTGGAGCAGTGGCGCACCCGCGTGGCCCTGCTGGCCGGGGCCTTTCCCGAGGCGAAGTTCCCCACCGTCGACGACACCTTCCTGCGCGATGCGCTGGCGTCGCTCTGCTCGGACGCGCGCAGCTTCAAGGACCTGGAAGGGGTGTCCCTGCTGGATGCGCTCTACGCACGTCTCACTTCCGAGCAGCAGCGGCTGCTGGCCACGCATGCGCCGGAACGGGTGACGCTGCCCGGAGGCCGCGGCGTCAAGGTCCACTACGAGCCGGGCAAGCCGCCCTGGGTCGAGTCGCGACTCCAGGACTTCTTCGGCATGGCGCAGGGGCCCAGCGTCTGCGCCGGGCGCGTCCCGCTGGTGCTGCACCTGCTGGCGCCGAACATGCGCGCGGTCCAGGTGACGACCGACCTCGCGGGTTTCTGGGAGCGGCACTACCCCGCCATCCGCAAGGAGCTGTGCCGCAAGTACCCCCGGCACTCGTGGCCCGAGGATCCGCGGCATGCCCAGCCGCCTGCCCCCCGGCCACCGCGCCGTTGAGGCCACCTCAGAAGCGCTTGTGCATCTCCAGGTGCTCCATGCCGGCTTCCTCGAAGACGCCGCCCACCGGCAGGTAGCCGTGCTTCTTGTAGAACTCCAGCGCGTAGAGCTGGGCGTGCAGCATGATGCCGTTGACGCCACGCCGACGCGCCTCTTCCTCGAGCGACGTCAGCAACATGGAGCCCACGCGCGCCTTGCGGTGCGCCTGGAGGACGGCCATGCGGCCAATCTGCCCCCACGTGCCTTCCTGGTTGGCCGGAGGCTGCGCCAACATCACCAGACGCCCCGTGCCGATGGCGTGGCCGCCCTGGTTGGCGATGACGTGGTAGGCGTGCGCATCCTCGGCGTCGCGCTCGATGCCTTCGGGAACCGCCTGTTCCTCGATGAACACCACCTCGCGGATGGCGAGCGCCTGCATGAGCTCCGCCTCACTCTGAATCTGAGTGATGGTGACGGGCGCGGAAGTATCCGTGGGAGAGGCCATGTCGCGGGCAAGGTACACAAAAGCCCGCGAGGTCAACAGGCGGAAAAAGCACCGTGGAACGCCGGGGTTGCACCCTGTGGCCCGCCCGCCTGCCGCTACGGTCGGGCCACACGGTGGGTCCGTGCGCCGTGGTAGGCTGCAAGGCGCCATGCGCTTCAACCGACTGCTCGCACTCGCCCTGGCCCTGTCGGCCATGCCCGCCACCGCCCAGCCAGAGCTGTTCTTCGGCAATGGTCAGGCCCCCGTCTTCCGCGAGGAAGACCTGGACAAGCGCTTTGCCCGGTCGAAGCTGAACCAGGGGCTCAAGCAGGGGACCCAGGATGCCGGCTGCGCCCAGGTGCTCGGGGCCATGCTGACGCTGATGGGTGAAACCGGTGTGCTGCTGCACAAGCGTGATGAGAACTTCATGCTGGACCCGGTGCTGGTCAACGCCCTCAACACCCAGCTCGTCAACCAGCGGTTTCCTGGCAACGCCTTCCTCGTCGCCATGGTGCGGCGCGTGCTCATCGACCGGAAACTGCCCCAAGAGTGGCTGGTGACGGCGCAAGCCCTGGCGCCCTACTACCCCGCCATCGACATGGGGCGGCTTCGCTTCCTCGCCAATGGCGTGCAGCCCCTGGACAGCTTCCTGGTCACCCTGCCCGCCCTGCGCGAGCGCTACGCCCAGGAAGTCCAGCGTGCCACGTCCGTGGGCGCGTCCACCGCCGAGGCCCTCTTCCGCGAGAACTACCTGGACCACGAGGTCGCCTTCGGCGCGCTGGAGCTGGTGGACGTCAAGCTCGAGAAGCCGAAGAAGAAGCGCCTGAAGAAGGACGAGGAGCCAGAGGCCCCCTACATGCTGGCCCGGCTCTTGTGGGTCGAGCCCGAGGCGCCGACAACGGAGCGCTTCGAGTTCAACTTCGGCAAGGCGCCCAAGCGCCCGCGCGTGGAGATCACCGCGAAGCTGCAGGACACGCAGTACACGGACCTCAACAAGCTGCTCAAGGGCTCCCGCGTCCTCGTGCGGGGCCGCTTCTGGGAGTACAAGAAGGGCCTGACGTCCATCGAGCTGCGCGACGCGCTGATTTTCCCCGAGCGGGACTGGACGAAGACGCCCTCCCTGGCGGACCCGGCCGCCGTGGCCGCGTGCCCCCTGGCCGTCAACGACCTGACTGGACTTGCGCCGATTCAGCCCGGCGCCTTCGGTAAGAACCGCTGAGTCGCATCCCACGCCTGGACGCCCGTCCACCCCGCGGTACCGCTTTCCAGGGGGCGGGCTGAAGCGATTATCGATGCAGGGGCTGGCACGCCCCCTGCTCTGCTCCCCGCGCCCACCGCACGAGGGATGCCATGAAGGTCGACAGTCGCGAGCCCACCAGCGGCTCCGGACAGACGAAGTCATCCGCCGACGGAGAGCGCTTCAAGAAGGCGCTCGACGAAGCGGACGCCCGCAGCACTCCACCCAGGCCCCAACGCTTGGGACTGAGCCCCCGAAGCGCCGCGCGCACGGGCCCCACGCCCACCCTGCTGGCCCGGGCCGCGGGGCCCGTGCTCACCGCCCAGCGCGGCGCTGTCTCCAGCCCCGAGAGCCTGGGACTCAAACGGCAGGCGATGCATGTCGAAGTCCAGCGGCTGGGCACCGTCCGGAGCGAGTCCCAGGCCCTGGGCCAGGAGCGCACCGAACACCGGCTCCACGACCTCATCGCCCGCGAGCTGTCGAAGGACCTGCGCCCCGCCCTTCCAGTCCAACCCGAAGCACGGCCGGCTCCCGGGCCACCGCCTCCGGATGAGAAGAGGCCTCTTCAGGAGCCGATGGGCTCGGAGAGCGCCACGGCGGTGACGGCGAGCGCGGGAGGCGCCGCACACGCCCCGGCCGAGGAAGTGAACCCCGCCGCACGCGCCGAGGCCGCGATGGCGCTCATCGAGCGCATCGAGGTGTTCGTGAAGTCCCAGCGGCCCGCGCTCAGCATGAGCCTGCGCGGGCACCTGGACGCCACGGTAGAGGTCGAACGCACGGGCCCGCGCGAAGTGTCGCTGCGCATCCAGGGCCGGCACCGCCCTGTGGCGGCCGAGGACCTGAGCCGTCTGCGCGACGCGCTGGAATCGCGCGGGTTGAAGCTGAGCTCCCTGCGCGCGGAGTAGTCCCCCCGCAACAGAGAAGGCCCTCTCGCCGTCGGGCGAAAGGGCCTTCCGGGACACGCGACGGTCCGTGGACTACGAGCCCGGCGCCGGATCCAGCAGGGAGCGCTTGCCGTCCTTCGACTTGAACTCCTCGGCCTCGGGCAGCGCGGACTTCTTCTCCGCGATGTTGGGCCACTTGGTGGACAGGTCGGCGTTCAGCGCCTTGTATTCCTTCCACTGCTCCGGGAGCTCCGTCTCCGGGAAGATGGCCTTGGTGGGGCACACCGGCTCGCAAGCACCGCAGTCGATACACTCATCCGGGTGGATGACCAGGAAGTTGGCACCCTCGTAGAAGCAGTTGACTGGGCACACCTCGACACAGTCGGTGTACTTGCACTTGATGCAAGGGTCGGCAACGACGTAGGCCATTGAAAAGTCTCCTCTCGGTTGAAACCAGGCGCGTCCGTGGGCGCGCAGAGTAGTGGTTCGAGCTGACGATGGCACCCTGAATCTGTGCCACCCCTTCGCCGGTAGCGGGGCTCAGCCCACCAAGCCCTGGGCCAACAGCAGCTCGGCCACGAGGATGGCGCCTCGCGCGGCTCCCATCTTGGTGTTGTGCGACACCAGCACGTACTTGAAGCCGTTCTCCAGGACGCCATCCTCGCGGATGCGTCCGACGGTGGTGGCCATACCGCCATGCGTGTCCCGGTCCAAACGGGGCTGGGGTCGGAAGGGATCGTCCAGCACCTCAATCCAGCGCGGTGCGGCGGACGGCAGGTTCCGAGCCAGCTCGGCGCCCTTCCACTCCCGCAGGGCCTGGGTCACTTCAGCCACAGTCGCCTTCTTGTCCAATGAGACGAAGACGGACTCGGTGTGGCCCTCCATCACCGCCACGCGGGTGCAGGTGCAGGACACCCGAACGTCATGCGGCGTGAGGCCGTCACCCGCTGGACGCAGCGCGCCGAGAATCTTCTTCGTCTCCACCTCGACCTTGTGCTCCTCCTTGGGAATGTAGGGGATGACGTTGTCGAGGATGTCCATGCCGATGACGCCCGGCGAGCGGCCAGCGCCGGACATGGCCTGGAGGCTGGTCATCAGCACCGCCTTCACCCCGAAGCGCTCCACCAGCGGCGCCAGCGTCACCGCCAGGCCGGTGGTGGTGCAGTTGGGGATGGGGACGATGAAGCCCTTCCAGCCACGCCGGCGCTGCTGCTCCCGGATGAGGGGCGCATGCGCGGCGTTGACGGGGGGAATCAGCAACGGGACGTCTTCTTCGTATCGGAACGCGCTGGCGGCGGAGAAGACCGGGATGTCCTTCGCCAGCCGAGGCTCCAGCTCGCGAGCCACGTCCGCCTCCACGGCGGAGAAGACCAGGTCGTAGTCCTTGGCCTCGAGCGCGTCACCGGCCACCACCTTCATGCCGGCGAGCTCGGCGGGCAGCGGCTCCGGGACGAACCAGGCCGTCATGCCACTCGCCGTTTTCAGCGCCTCCGCATACGTCTTGCCCGCCGAGCGAGGCGAGGCCGCGAGCCCCGTCAGCTCGATGGAGGGGTGATTCTTCAGGGCGGCGATGAATTGCTGTCCGGCGAGTCCAGTGGCACCGATGAGGGCCGCGCGAAGCCTGGCCATGGGGGCGTTTCTCCAGTCTCCAGAGGAGGATGTCGCCGCTCCATAACACCGTTTGACGACGCACCGCACCCACCCTGGTGCTCAGTGGGGAAGCGCGGCGACGGGCGCCCGGGAGTGCCGCTCCGTGGGGAAGCCACCTGTGACCCATGCGAGCAGTCCACCGTCGAGACAGACGGCCTCGCGGCCCTTCATCCGGAGCAGCCGGCAGACACGGCGCGTGTCCCTTCCGTCCGGCGAGCAGCCACACAAGACGATGAGTTCGTCATCCGGGAGCATGTGGTGGTCGCGGGCGATTTCCGCGGACGTCATCCGCAAGGCGCCTGGGATGTGCAGGTCGTAACGCTCCCAATCGGCAGCGTCGCGACAGTCGAGGACGAGCACTTCGTCGTCCCCCAGACGCATGTAAAGCTCGGCACAGACGATGATGGGCTCCACGGTGACCTCCGCGGGGTCTCTTCGAGTAACCCGGAGCACCAAGGGCCTCTTCCCACGCCGCTCCCCCGCCTGCCCTCCACGTGACAGGCGGGGCGCCGTGCCGCACCGCGCCCCCGCCCTACAGGCCGAGCTGCTTGGCGATGATTTCGTTCATCACCTCACTGGTGCCACCGCCGATGGGCCCCAGCCGCGCGTCACGCCAGTGGCGCTGGATGTCGTACTCCATCATGTAGCCCGCGCCGCCATGGAGCTGGAGACACTCATCCGCCACGCGGCAGCACGTCTCGGTGGCCACCTTCTTCGCCATGGACGTCTGCGCCACCGCCCACTCGCCGGCCACGTGCAGGCGCAGCGCGTGGTAGGTGAGCTGACGCGCCGACTCGCGCGCGGTGAAGAGCTCCGCCAGCTTGTGGCGCACCACCTGGAACTGGTGGAGCGACTGGCCGAAGGCACGCCGTGACTGCACGTGCGCCAGCACCGTCTCCAGCATGTCCTCCATGGCGCCCACCGCGCCCAACGCGAGCGACAGGCGCTCCCACTGAAAGTTGCCCATGATCTGCGCGAAGCCCTGCCCTTCCACACCGAGCAGGTTCTCCGCGGGCACGCAGCAGTCCTCGAAGAACAGCTCCGCGGTGTCCGAGGCGCGCCAGCCGAGCTTGTCCAGCTTGCGCCCCACGGAGAAGCCCGGCGTGCCCTTCTCCACCACCACCATGGACAGGCCCTTGTGACCCGCGGACGCATCCGTCTTCACCGCCAGCACCACGAAGTCCGCGCGCACGCCGTTGGTGATGTACGTCTTGGAGCCGTTGAGGACGTAGCTGTCGCCCTCGCGCCGGGCGGTGGTGCGCAGCCCCGCCACGTCCGAGCCCGCGTCCGGTTCGGTGATACCCAGCGCACCAATCTTCTCGCCCCGGATGGCGGGGGCCAGCCAGCGGTGCTTCTGCGCGTCCGTGCCGAACTGATGGAGGGGCCCCGTGGAGATGGTGAACTGCGCCCCCAGCCCCGCGGACACACCGCCCGAGCCACAGCGCCCCAGCTCCTCCAGCAACACCGCCTCATACAGCTCCCCCGCGGCCGAGCCCCCGTACTCCACCGGATACTTCAGGCCGAGGAAGCCCAGCTCGCCAAAGCGGGTGAAGAGCTCCCGGGGGAACTCCTCCCGGGCCTCCCACTCCTTCACGAAGGGACGAATCTCCTTCTCCACCACCGCGCGTACCGTGCGACGAAACGCGTCATGCTCCTCCAGGTACAGCCCTTGGCCGTGAAGCATCTTCCGAACACCTCGTCCTGTCGGGTGTCCGTGCACACGCACACCCGGGGTGGAACCTTCTGGTACCGGCATGGTAACGGGACGCATGCACCGCAGGCAGCTGTTGCATCCTTGACCGCGCGGTGGCGGGCTGCGTATAAAGCCGACCCCATCCTCTCGGCGCCATAGCCAAGTGGTAAGGCAAAGGTCTGCAAAACCTTCATTCCCCGGTTCGAATCCGGGTGGCGCCTCAAAGACACAAGGCCCGGTGCGGAAGTCACTCCGCATCGGGCCTTGTCCTTTTCAGGGGCTGAGTGGACGGGTCAGCAGCCGAGCTCCACCGCGCCGATGTCCGGCCCCCCACCGCAGAACGGGATGCCGATGTCGGCGCCCGAGTCCAGCGCCATGGGCCCCGGCGCGAACGCCGCCCCGAGGTCCGCCGAGCCGAGGCGTGAGGTGGTGTCTCCCGAGGTGGACTGGTAGGCCGTGAGGTCCACGGGCTTGCCGTCCTTCTTGAACTGGGCGCCCGCTGGGAAGAGGTTGTTGCCCATTTTCATCCCCGGGGCCATCGGGCCCATGCTCACCGCGATGGGGGCTTCCGCGAAGATGTTGTTCTGCACCACCGGGGCCTGGGTGGGGCCGCCGGTGCCATGGCCGATGATGAGCGCCGTGGCCGCGCGGGTGACGGTGTTGTTCACCACCCGGGTGCCCTTCGAGTTCTCCAGGCGGATGCCCGTGCCCTCCCCGCCCCCGGCCTCGGTCATGTCGTACACGCGATTGCGGCGGATGACGACGCCGGTGGGCATGGCGCCGTCACGGGTGCCGCCCACCGCGATGCCCTTCGCGCCGTCGTAGATTTCGTTGTCCTCCACCAGCACGTTGCTCGCGGAGTAGTGGATGACGACGACATCCCCCCGCGCCGTGGAGGTCGGGAGGAAGTGGTGCATCCGGTTGTTGCGGATGGTCACCCCGTAGCACGTCTTGATGTCCACGGCGTTCTCGCGGTTGCCGTAGAAGTGGTTGTTCTCCACCAGCAGGTTCTCCGCGGGCGGCAGGTTGCTGAAGCCCTCGGGCCCCAGGCACTGCACGGAGTCACCGGAGTTGTCGTGGATGTCGTTGTTGCGCACGGTGACGTCGCGCGACGTGGGCTGCACCACGACGCCGTGCGAGTCCTCGTTGTCGGTGGTCTTCACGAAGTCGTGGATGTGGTTGTTCTCGATGATGGGCCCGGTGGCGTTGTTGAACGTCGTCACCGCGCCGCCGCCCGTGCCGCCGTGCAGGTCCGAGTTGACGAGCATCGAGCCCGTCACGTCGCCCTCGAACGTCACGGCGAAGGGCGTCTGGCCCTCCATATCGATTTCGAAACCGTCGATGATCCAATGCGGCTGGCGCACCTGAACCAGTCCGTGTTCACCGGGGCCCAGGACGATGCGCGGGTTGCCCTCGCCCTGGAGCGTGATTTTCGCGTCGGCCGTGCCCGGCTTCGCGTTGTCACCGATGATGACGCGCTCCGCGTAGGTGCCGGGCAGGACTCGGATGAGCTCACCCGGGCTGGCCAGGCCAATGGCCTTGTTGAGCGTGCGCAGCGGCTGCGCGGCGCTGCCGTCCCCGGCGTCGTTGCCCGACGTGCTCACCACCCACTCACGGGTGTAGACGGGCGCCTCCGCGGCGACGGCCATCGCCGTGGCGTTGACGACCGGCTGGGGCGAAGGGTCCTCGATGTTCACGTGGTCCGTGTGGTCCGGCAGCGCGGCCACCGGAGTCCCCGCCACCGCCTGCACCCCGACGGGCGGACGCGTGGCGAAGGTTCGAGTGGGCGTGGGCGACTGCGCCGGCCCAGGCGCGGGCGTGGGCACGGGGCGAGGGGCCAGACTCTGAACGGGCACAGGCGTCCCTCCACTGTCGGAGCCCGAGCAGGCCACCGAGCTCAGCAGGAGCATGCTCGTCGCCAGGAACGTCAGCTTCAGGCAGTTGCCGTGTCGGATTTTCATGAGCAGGGGCAACGCCGGAAGCCCTGTGCGCTATTCATCCCCTCAAGTCCCGACACGTACCAGCCAGCCTGCCCGGCGGGCGCACGACGAACGGTCCGTGACAGCGTGGAGGTGCGACAGTACGGTGTCGCCCCCCGTGCGCCACGCCGTCACACAGCTTCTCGCCGCCGTCCTGCTCTCCGCCTGCGTGGCCTCGAAACCCGCGGCTGACAGTCCCCGTGCATCCGCGACCGGGCCGGCCGTCGTGTCATCGTCCGAGGCCACATCAGGCCCACAGGACAGCGAAGCGGGCGCGACCGGCACGGACGCATCGGCGCCTGGACCGGAGACCTTGGACACGCCCGGAGCGTCGTCTGGCGCGACCGGCAGCGAACCTGCTACCGCGCCCGACGGCCACGAGGCACCGTCACCGGGCACGGAGCCGCCGCCGCTAGAGGACCCGCTGGCGCAGGGGATTCCCACGCCGGGAGACCTCAAGCGCCTGGACTTCCGTGGGGGTGAGCCTCGCGTCCCCGTGCGCCTGATGGAGGGCCGGAACGAGGTCACCTTCTCTCCGCGAGGCCGGATGCGCCTGCGCTTCGGAGGGCCCGACGAGAAGATGCTCGACGCCGCAGCGGGCACGCGCTGGACGGTCCGGGTGACGCAGGGGAGCCCGGCGGTGCTGTCCGCGCGCGTGCAACTGGCTGAGTTCCGCATGGCCGACCGCGCGGGACTCCAGGCGGCGCTGGCGTCATGGCGTGAGAAGGGGCTCGCGGTCCGGGCCCAGGTCCTGGGCTCCGTCTACGGCATCGCCGGCAAGGTCATCGACAACCGGCGCACCCTGCTGCTGGTGGACGAGGTCCTCACGCCCGAGGCCGCCGGCCTCAAGCAGGCAGAGCTGCTGCGCAGCCACGGCGTCCAGACGACGCTCTTTGAAGAGGTGCGCACGCCCTCCAAGGCCATCCTGGAGGTGCGCGACGAGGCGGGCGTCGTCGTGGGCATGGCCCAGGACCGGCTGGACGCGGAGACGCCCGACGGCGCGGGCTTCGACGTGCGCCAGGTCGAATACGGCGTGGGCTACGACTTCCACGGCTTCGAGGACCGCACCTTCCGGGGCGCGCTCCAGCTCGTCGTGGACCGTTCGGGCCAACTGGCGGTAGTGAACGTCGTTCCCTTGGAGGACCTGCTCAAGGGCCTGGTCCCCGCGGAAATCTTCGCCCGCGCCCACTCGGAGGCGCTCAAGGCCCAGGCCGTCACCGCGCGCGGCGAGGTGCTGGCGAAGGTGGGCATCAAGCACCTGGCGGACCCCTACCTCCTGTGCTCGGAGCAACACTGCGCCGTCTACCGGGGTCGCACCGGTGAGGCCGCCAGCACCACCGCCGCCGTGGAGGCCACCCGGGGCGAGGGCCTCTTCAGCGAGGACGGCCGCCTGGTGGACTCCGTCTACAGCGCCGTCTGCGGCGGCCACACCGAGGACAACGACGTGGTGTGGGGCGGGCCTCCGGACCCCAGCCTGCGTGGCCGCCCGGACGTCATCGGCCCCGTGGGCGCCCATCCCCTGCCCGCCAGCCTGGAGCGCTGGCTGACGACCGCCAACCTCCCGGCGGCCTGCCGGCTGTCCAGCTTCGCGCAGCCCAGCAAGTTCCGGTGGGAGAAGCGCTTCACGGCCGAGCAGGTGGACACCCGCCTGAAGCGCCTGGGCGTGGGGCGCGTCCAGGCCCTGGCGCTGACGGACCGGGGCGTCTCCGGCCGCGCGGCCGTACTGACCGTGTCCGGCGACAAGGGGGCCACCCAGGTGCGCGGCGAGCTCAACATCCGCCGCCTGTTCGGCATGCTCAACAGCAGCATGGCGGTGGTGGAGGCCGAACGGGACGCCGGGGGCCGGCTCACCGGCTGGCTTTTCCGTGGCGGGGGCTGGGGGCACGGCGTAGGAATGTGCCAGACGGGCGCCATTGGCCGGGCGGAGGCCGGGCAGCGCTACCAGGACATCCTCCGTCACTACTTCAACGGTGCCGAGGTGGCCCCCATCTATTGAGGCTGGGAGGGGTTATCCTTCAAACCCGTGCGCGGCCCGCGAATCGACCTGACCTTTCACCTGTTCAGCCGCGAACGCGACGGGACTAGTCCGCCCGTTCGGAGGTTTATCATCCCGCCGTGAGCACGGGTTCTCCAACAAGCTGGCGCCGCCGGAGGCGGCAGGGGTCGTCCGCGGGGCGTTTCGCCGCGGCGATTGCGCTCGCGCTGCTCCTCCATGCCGTCTACGTGGGAACCCTGCTGCTGACGAGTTCGTTCCAGGGCGACGGGAAGGCACGCAAGCCAGTGACGCGGCCCACCTCCGTGGCCGTGCGTCCGCTCACCGCCGACCAATGGGCGCAGAACCGCGGCAAGGCCTCCCCCCAGACGAAGTCCCAGGCGTCGGAGCGTCCCAAGGCCCAGGACAAGAAGCCGGAGGAGAAGAAGCCCGACGAGACGCCCAAGGGGCAGGTGGTGGACGTCGCGCCCGGCAACGACGAGGTGGACCCGAACGCGAAGTACCTCGCGGAGAGCAACAACCGCGTGGACAAGGAGACGCGCGCTCGGGAGCAGACGCCCTTCTACCGGAACGCCATGCCCCAGCGGACGGCGCCGCAGAATCAAGAAGGCCAGAATACGGACGCGCAGACGCCGCCGCGCACGGCCGGAAACAACGGCATGGGCAACGACGACCGGCCCGTGTCCCTGGGTGGCCAGAAGCCCGCCTTCGAGATTCCGGACGCCCGAAAGAAGAACGAGGTGGCGATGAAGACGGACCCGACGTCGCCGGGTCCGGGCATGACGGTGAACAACCAGAACGAGAGCGACGAGGTGGTGGGCAACTCCAAGCGCCTCAACATCCAGCCCGGCACCGGCGGAGAGGAAGCCGGCTCCACGGGCCGCGCGGGCGCGCCGGGGCTGGCATCGCTGACGCCGTCGCGCGCCGTCATGGACAAGGTCCTGGGCGCCGCGCCCAACGACCACCTGCAGGACGCCGAGGAAGGCGATGGCACCCTCCTCAACACGCGTGAGTGGAAGTACGCCAGCTTCTTCAACCGCGTGAAGCAGAGCGTGGGCATGCACTGGAACCCCAACGAGCAGCTGCGCCGGAGAGACCCCACCGGCGGCATCTACACGGGGAGGGACCGGTACACGCTGCTGCAAATCACGCTCGACGAGCGCGGCCAGGTGACGGACATCCAGGTGGAGAAGAGCAGCGGGCTCGACTTCCTCGACTTCGAGGCAGTGTCGTCCTTCAAACGCGCGCAGCCCTTCCCCAACCCGCCGCCCGGCCTGCTGTCGGACGACGCCAAGGTGAAGTTCCAGTTCGGCTTCTTCATGGAGATGGGCGGCGGCCCGAAGATGCGGCTGTTCCGCCAGCCCAACTGAGCGCGCACTGAAGTACCGTGCGGCCCCGTGGAAGCAACGACGCTCACCGACAGAAACCTCGCGCAGCAGGAGCGGAACCGGAAGGTCCGCAGGGTGCTGCTGGGCATCCTCGTGGCCAACTGGGTGGTGGCCAGCGCCAAGCTGATCTTCGGAATGCTCAGCCAGTCCGCGGCGGTGACTGCGGACGGGCTGCACTCGTTCATCGACGGCGGCTCCAACGTGCTGGGGCTGGTAGCCATGGGCGTGGCGTCACGCCCGGCGGACGAGGACCACCCCTACGGCCACGGCAAGTTCGAGGCGCTCGCGTCGCTGGGCATTGGCGCGATGATTGGCGTGGGCATGCTGGAGCTGGGGCGCATGGCGCTCGACTCCGTGCTCAACGACAAGCACCCGCAGGTGACGGGCACCATGGCGGCCGTCATGGCCTTCACCCTGGTGGTGAACATGGTGGTGACGCGGGTGGAGCGGTACTACGGGCGCAAGTACAAGAGCTCCCTGCTGCTCGCGGACGCGAGCCACACGATGTCCGACGTCTACGTCACCCTCGCGGTGCTGAGCTCCCTGCTGCTGGTGTGGCTGGGCTACCCGCGCGCCGATGGGCTGATTGCGCTGGCCGTGATGGTGTTCGTGGCCTGGGTGGCCTACGGCATCGTCCGGCAAGCGGTGGGCATCCTCTCCGACACGGCGCGCCTGGACCCAGACGAGGTGAAGCGGCACACGCTGGCAGTGCCGGGCGTGCGCTCTTGCCGCGACGTGCGCAGCCGCGGCATGGAGGAGAGCGTCTACGTGGACCTCAAAATCGAGGTGGACCCGCAGCTCACCACCGCGCAGGCCCATGAGGTGGCGGACCGGGTGGAGCGCACGCTTCAAGGCGCCTATCCCCAGGTGGTGGACGTGGTGGTCCACGTGGAGCCGGACCGCGCCGCGCTGGCCACGCCCGCGTAAAGACGAAGGCCGCCTCCCCGACAAGGGAGACGGCCCAGGGCATCACCCGATGCGCGGGATGCGTCAGGCCGTGGCGGCCTTCGGCTCCGGCGACATGTAGTCCTCGATGGGCGGGCACGAGCAGACCAGCTTCCGGTCACCGAGCACGCTGTTGAGCCGGCCCACGGAGGGCCAGAACTTGTTGTCGCGGACCCACGGCGTGGGGAACACGGCCTGCTCGCGCGAGTAGGGACGGTTCCACTCCGGCGCGGCGACGACACGCGCGGTGTGCGGGGCGTGCTTGAGGACGTTGTTGTCCTTGGGCATGCGGCCCTCCTCGATGTCCCGAATCTCCTGACGGATGGCGATCATCGCGTCGCAGAAACGGTCCAGCTCCGCCTTGGACTCGCTCTCCGTCGGCTCAATCATGAGCGTGCCCGCCACCGGGAAGGACACGGTGGGCGCGTGGAAGCCGTAGTCCATGAGCCGCTTGGCCACGTCCTCCACCTCCACGCCCGCCGTCTTCTTGAGCGGGCGCAGGTCGACGATGCACTCGTGCGCCACCTTGCCGCGCTTGCCCCGGTACAGCACCGGGTAGTGGGCGTTGAGCCGCTCGGCGACGTAGTTGGCGTTGAGGATGGCCAGCTTGGTGGCCTGGGTGAGGCCCTCGCCGCCCATCATGGCGATGTACATCCAGGAGATGAGCAGGATGCTCGCGCTGCCCCACGGCGCCGCGGAGATGGCGCCAATGGCCTCCGCGCCGCCCGTCTGGATGACGGGGTGCCCCGGCAGGAACTTCACCAGGTGGCTGGCCACGCAGATGGGGCCCATGCCCGGGCCGCCGCCGCCGTGCGGGATGCAGAACGTCTTGTGCAGGTTGATGTGGCACACGTCCGCGCCCACCAACCCGGGCGAGGTGAGGCCCACCTGCGCGTTGAGGTTGGCGCCGTCCATGTACACCTGGCCGCCGCGCTCGTGGACGATGGCGCAGATTTCGCGAATCTCCTCCTCGAACACGCCGTGGGTGGACGGGTACGTCACCATCAGCGCGGCGAGCGCGTCCTTGTGCGCCTCCGCCTTCGCGCGCAGGTCATCCAGGTCGATGTTGCCGTTCTCATCGCACTTGGTGACGACGACCTTGTAGCCGGCCATCACCGCCGAAGCCGGGTTGGTGCCGTGCGCGGAGGACGGAATCAAGCACACGTCCCGGTGCCCCTGGCCGCGGCTCTGGTGGTACGCGCGGATGACGAGCAGGCCCGCGTACTCCCCCTGGCTTCCGGCGTTGGGCTGGAGCGAGCAACCCGCGAAGCCCGTCACCTGCGTGAGCATCTGCTCCAGCTGCTCGAAGATGACCTTGTAGCCGGCCGCCTGCGAGGTGGGCGCGAACGGGTGCAGCCGCCCGAACTGGGGCCACGTCACCGGAATCATCTCCGCGGTGGCGTTGAGCTTCATGGTGCAGCTGCCCAGCGGAATCATCGAGTGCGTGAGGGACAGGTCCTTCGCCTCGAGCCGCCGGATGTAGCGCAGCATCTCCGTCTCGGAGTGGTAGCTGTTGAAGACGGGGTGCGTGAGGTACGCGCTCGAGCGGCGCAGCACCTGCGACACGGCGCTCTCCACGCCGTCTCCCACCAGGTCCGCCAACACCGGCGCGGAGGACTTGCCGGTGCCGGTGGCGAAGGCCGCCAGGATGTCCTCCACGTCCGCGGGCCGCGTCGTCTCGTCCAGGGACACGCCCAGCGTCTTCTCGTCGATGCGGCGGAAGTTCATCCGCGCCGCCTCGGCGGCCCCCAGCACCGCGCGCACATGCGCGGCCGACAGCTCCACGCGCAGCGTGTCGAAGTACTGGTCGTGCTTCAGCTTGAGGCCCAGCTTCGCCAGCCCGCGCGCCAGCAGCACCGTCAGGCCGTGCACGCGCTCGGCGATGGCCTTCAGCCCGGAGGGGCCGTGGTAGACGGCGTACATGCTGGCGATGACGGCCAGCAGCACCTGCGCGGTGCAGATGTTGCTCGTCGCCTTCTCGCGGCGGATGTGCTGCTCACGCGTCTGGAGCGCCATGCGCAGCGCGCGGCGTCCCTGCGCGTCCTCGGACACGCCGATGATGCGGCCGGGCATGACGCGGGTGTACGCGTTCTTCGTGGCGAAGTAGCCCGCGTGCGGGCCGCCGTAGCCCATGGGCACGCCGAAGCGCTGGGCGCTGCCCACCGCCACGTCCGCGCCGAACTCACCCGGCGGCGTCAGCAGCGTCAGGCTGAGCAGGTCCGCGGCCACCACGAACAGGCCGCCCGCGGCGTGCACCTGCTCGCCGAAGGCCCGGTAGTCATGCACCGCGCCGTCGGTGGTCGGGTACTGCACCAGCGCGCCCACGAACTTCTTCGAGCTCAAGTCCACCGTGCGGTGGTCGCCCACCACCACCTCCACGCCCAGCGGCTGGGCGCGGGTGCGCACCACGTCCACCGTCTGCGGGTGGCAGCCGTCGGAGACGAAGAAGGCCGCGCCGGCCTCCTCGCCCTTCTGGTGCACGGCCAGGGCCAGGGCCATGGCCTCGGCGGCGGCGGTGCCTTCATCCAGCAGCGAGGCGTTGGCCACCTCCAGCCCCGTCAGGTCCATGACCAGCGTCTGGAAGTTGAGCAGCGCCTCCAGCCGGCCCTGCGCAATCTCCGCCTGGTAGGGCGTGTACTGGGTGTACCAGCCCGGATTCTGGAAGACGTTGCGGAGGATGACGTTCGGCGTGTGCGTGTCGTGGTAGCCCATGCCGATGAAGGACCGGAACACCTGGTTCTTCGCGGCGATGGCCTCCAAGGCCGCCAGCAGTTCGTGCTCGCCGCGCGCGGTCGCGAGCTTCAGCGGCTCCTTGGCGCGGATGGCGGGCGGGACGGCCTGGTCGATGAAGGCATCGAGCGAGTCCACGCCCAGCGCGGACAGCAGCTGCTTCAGCTCGGTGTCATCCGGACCATTGTGACGGCCGGCAAACGGCTCCTGGTACTTCCAGTTCAAGGACATGGCTTTGTGGCTCGCAGGCGAGTCGTGCGTCGAGAAGTCGAGGACCGTCCCTAACAACCAGTCCCCGGTCCTTCACTCTCAGCTGTTCTGGAGCAGGGCGGTGTACGCGGCGGCGTCCAGGAGTCCGTCCACCTGCTTGGGGTCCGAGGGCTCGATTTCCACAATCCAGCCCGCACCGTAGGGGTCGGTGTTCACGGTGGAGGGGTTGTCCGACAGCCCGTCGTTCACCTTCACCACCTTGCCCGTCAGCGGCGAGTACAGCTCCGACACCGCCTTGGTGGACTCGATGACGCCGAACTGCTTGCCCTCCGTCACAGTGGAGCCCACCTTGGGCAGCTCCACGTAGACCACGTCGCCCAGGGACTCCTGCGCGTGCTGCGTGACGCCCACCACCACCGAGGTGCCCTGGACGCGGGCCCACTCGTGCTCACGGGTGTACTTCAGGTCGCCGGGGATGTTGTCGGCCATGTCGTTGCTCCTGGTTGGAACGGGAATGCTTCAGGGCTTCTTGTAGAACGGGGTCTTCACCACCACGGCGGGCACCGCGCGGCCGCGGATGTCCACGTCGAAGGTGGAGCCCTCCGCGGACAGCTCGGTGGGCACGTAGCCGATGCCAATGGCCTTCTTCACGGTGGGGCCCATGGTGCCGCTGGTCACCTCCCCCACCGGCGCGCCGTCCTTGAGGATGGCGTAGCCGTGGCGCGGAATGCCGCCGCCGGTCAGCTCGAAGCCCACCAGCTTGCGCTTCACGCCCGCGGCCTTCTGCGCCGCCAGCGCTTCCTTGCCAATGAAGGCCGCCTTGTCGAGCTTGACGATCCACCCCAGCCCGGCCTCCAGCGCGGTGTGCTGGTCGTCGATGTCGTTGCCGTAGAGCGCGTACTTCATCTCCGTGCGGAGGCTGTCACGGGCGCCCAGGCCACACGGCTTCACGCCGTCCTGCTGGCCTTCGGTGAGCAGCGCGTCCCACAGGGCCACCGCGTCCCCGGCCGCGCTGTACAGCTCGAAGCCGTCCTCGCCGGTGTAGCCGGTGCGGGAGATGAGGCACTTCACCCCGGCGACCTCGCCCTCGGCGAAGCGGTAGGTGCCAATCTTCGACAGGTCCGTCTTCGTCAGGCGCTGGACCAGGCCGGTGGCCTTGGGGCCCTGCACGGCAATCTGCGCGTAGTCGTCGCTCCGGTCCACGGGGGCCACACCCTTGGCGTGCGCCTTCATCCACGCGACGTCCTTCTCGCGGTTGCTGGAGTTGACGCAGATGAGGATGCGCTCGGGGCTGAAGCGGTAGGCGACCACGTCGTCCACGAAGGTGCCCCGCTCGTCGAGCAAGCCCGCATACAGCGCCTGCCCGTCCGCGATGCGGGTCAGGTCGTTGGAAATGAGCGCGTTGACCGTGTCCAGGGCGCCGGGGCCGGAGAACTCCACCTCCCCCATGTGGGAGACGTCGAACAGGCCGACGCCGGTGCGCACGGCCTCATGCTCGCCGATGACGGAGCTGTACTGGACGGGCATGTCCCAGCCAGCGAAGTCGACCATCCGGGCCCCCAGCTTGCGGTGTGCCGCGTTGAGGGGCGTTTGCCGGGCCATCTTCATTCTCCTGGAGGGGTGTGGAAAACGGCGCGGACTATAGCCGCGAGACTTGCCCGATCAAGGACGACGCGGAGCGTCTACACTGGGGGCGACATGAAGATTCGTAATCGGTTGAATCCTTCCGACCCGTGCTTCTCCTTCGAGTTCTTCCCGCCCCGGACGGACGAGGGCGAGGCGAACCTGCTCAAGGCGCTGGAAGACCTGGCGACCCTGCAGCCGGGTTTCGTCTCCGTGACGGAAGGCGCGGGAGGCAGCACTCGGGCGAAGACGGTGGAGTTGGTGCTGCGCATCAAGCAGGAGGCGGGCATCGAGGCGATGGCGCACCTGACATGCGGGGGGCACTCCCCGGCGGAGCTGCGCACCGTGCTGGAGCGCCTGTCGGCCGCGAAGGTGGACAACATCCTGGTGCTGCGCGGAGACCCACCCAAGGGCCAGACGGTCTTCGAGCCCGCGCCCGGGGGTTTCCGCTACGCATCGGAGATGGTGCGATTCATCCGAGAAGAGGATTTCAACTTCTGCCTCGGGGGAGCGTGCTATCCGGAGGGCCACGTGGAGACGCCCTCCCGTGACGACGACCTGCGTCATCTCAAGGCCAAGGTGGATGCCGGCCTGGACTTCGTGGTGACGCAGCTCTTCTTCGACAACGCGTTCTACTTCGACTTCGTGGAGCGGGCGCGCCGCGCGGGCATCAACGTCCCCATCGTCCCCGGCATCATGCCCATCACCAACTACGAGCAGATCCAACGATTCACGCGCCTGTGCGGAGCCACCGTGCCCATGCGCCTGGCGTTGCAGCTCGAGCGGGTGAAGGACAACCCGGAGGCCATGGCCCAGCTCGGCGTGGCCCATGCGACGGTGCAGTGCATGGAGCTGCTGTCGCGCGGCGTGCCTGGCATCCACTTCTACACGCTCAACAAGTCCCCGGCGACGCGGATGATCGTGAGCGCACTGCGAGCCCGTTCATGAGTGGTCCTGGAATCCACCTGCCCCCAAGCGACCCGCGTAGCAAGGTCCTCAACATCATCCGTCCGCCCGCCTTCTTCCTGCTGTGCGTGGGCGTGCTGAACGTCATCTACAACATCGCCGGTTTCGTGCTGGCGGCGCTGAAGGTGACCTCGCCCTTCGTCCCTGCGGGCGCGGAGGCGTCCACGCTGGAGCTGTCACCCACGCTGGCGCTGATGCTGCTGGTGGGCATCCTCTGCGGGGTGCTGTCCGCCTGGGGCGCCATCAGCGCGCTCAACCTGAAGGGCTACGGACTGGCCACGGTGGGCGGCATCACCGCGCTCTACATCTTGTCTCCCGGCTGCGTCATTGGCGTCCCGGTGGCCGTGTGGATGCTCTTCACCTTGCGTCGCGACGGGGTTCGCGAAGCCTTCCAGGCCTGAGCGTTCAAAACGCGGCGGTTGGAGCGTCGGCCAACCGCCGTGAATTGATGTTCAGGCCACACCGCCCGCGGCCACGCCTCCTGGCATCTGGAGCCCGGCGTTCCCTCTGACGCAGCCCCCACTCTGTTCACCAATGGCGCTCCCCCTGCCCCGGGGTTGCAGCGGTGCGGGCTTTCACAGTTTCTCGGTTTCCCTCACTTTCGTAGCCACACAGGAGGGGCGCGCACGTCGAGTGCCGCCTCCCAGCGCAGGGGTGGCCATGATTGCGTTTGAGGTCGAGCGGGGAACGCCTGAACCTTTGACGGAGCTGGCTCGGCGGCTGAGCCGCGCGGAGGAGAAGGACCGCGCCCGGGGCATGTTCTTCCTGGGGGCGCTGGACGTGGTCCGGAAGGAGGCGGGGGAAGCCGCCGCGGCGCGGTGCCTGGCGGCCTCGCGCGAGCGCGCCTTCGTGCCCTTCTTCCTTTACCCCATCACCAGCTTCCTGCGCCTGTCCTTCAGCGCCGCGGGGTTGCTGGCGCCGCGGCTGGGCGGCTTCGAGGCGGCCATGCGGACCATTGGCGCCCGGTCCGCGCAGGACTTCCTGAGCACCGTGGTGGGGCGCAGCTTCCTGGCACTGTCCGGTGGCTGCCCGCGCCGGCTCGTCAGCAACCTGCCGTCCGGCTACAGCACCGCCGTCAGCTACGGCGAGCGGGACGTGGAGTGGATGGGCGAGCGCCAGGGCCGACTCACCATGTTCCGCGACTTCATGCCGCACAGCTACCACGAGGGCGTGCTCCGCGCGGCGCTGGCCGCCATTGGCGCCCGCGACACGCACATCCGCGGGCGTGCCATGGGCCTGCTGGATGGCGAGTACGAGGTGTCCTGGAGCTAGAGGGCGACCTCGGCGGCGGGGCAACCCGCCGGGAGGCAGAGGGTGAAGACGCTGCCCTCCCCTTCCCGGCTCTCCACTCGCAGGGTGCCGCCGTGCTGCCGCACCGTGCTGGCCACCACCGACAGTCCCAGGCCCGTACCCGCGGGCTTCGTCGTGAAGAGCGGCTCGAAGATGCGCTCCTGCATCGCCTCCGGGATGCCCATGCCGTTGTCGGACACGCGGATGATGAAGGCGCTGCCATTGCCGCCTTCCGCGAACACGTCCACCCGGCCCAGACGGCCCGCCGGCATGGCCTCCACCGCGTTCTGCACCAGGTTGATGAGCACCTTGCGAAGCAGCTCCCGGTCCACCCAGGGCGACTCCAGCGAGAGAGGGACGCTGTTCTGGATGCGCACGCCTTCGCGGCCCGGCACCACGTCCAGCACCTCCTCCATCAACGCGTGCAGAGAACAGGGCCGCAGCTCCAGCGGACGCTCGCGGGCGAAGTCCAGCAGCTCGGAGGAGATGCGTGAACACACCGCCAGCTCGCGCTCGATGATTTCCAGGAAGCGCTGGAGCCGCTGGTCCGCCAGCGTCACGTCCAGCTTGCGCAGGTGACGGACGACCACGGCGTTGGCGGTGCGGGCCGCGGCCAGCGGGTTGCGCAGCTCGTGGCTCACCGTCGCCGTCATCCGCCCCACCGCCGCCAGCTTCTCCACCCGCGCGGCCTGCTCGCGGTAGGAGCTCATCTCCCGGCGCACGCGTGCCAGCGCGTGCTCATGGTCCACGCGCTCGTTCGCGTACGCGCCCTCCAGCAACACCTGCTGCACCGCCACGCGCCGCATCTCGCCCAGCGTCTCGCGGCACGCAATCACCAGCACCCCGTTGACGAACACCATCCAGAAGGAGTGCTCCAGGAAGCGCCACCACGCGGGATTCGACACGCCGAAGATGGACTCCGGCCACCAGATGCCGCGCAGGCAGTGCTCCAGCACCGCCGTGACGGTGGCGGTCGCCATCACCGCCGGGTCCCGGTAGAAGGCCAGGAAGGCCAGCGAGCCGAACACATAGAAGTGCGTTTCGATGCGTCCGCCCGTCAGGTGGATGAAGAGCGCGGCCCAGAGCATCTGCGCTACCGCCACCACGTGCCGCGTGACAACGTCCCCGGCCCGCAGCCGCACCAGCACCAGCGGGAAGGCGGACAGCAGGCCCCCCAGCACCACCGCCACGTGCAGATGGGGATGCACCACCCGCGACGTCCCCTGCCAGGCGAAGGGCGACAGCACCGCCGCCACCGCGATGGCGACCAGCCACTGCCCCACCATCAGCCCGGCGAAGCGAGAGTCCACCCGCCGTCGCACGGCCTCCAGGTGCTCGCCGAGCAGTGCTTCCACCCGCACCTCCAGCGCGTCGACCCCACGTGTGAGCACCATGTTGCCGGAAGTCTCCGTTGACACGGTACCCTCCGTCCGCACGTTCTCCCCGCGTGTATGGCCGAATCGCCCCCGAAGCACAGGCGCGCCCACATCCTGGTCAATCATTGCGTGACTCACCCCGGCCATACCGGCCCCCCCGGATGAGTCGCCATCCTATCCCCTTACACACTCCTGGCAATCCAAACTTGTCGGAATAAGCAGACTGTTCCAACAGAAACATGCAACTTGCCCTCGGGGCTCGTTGATGACGGTGTGAAACACGCCGTCACCCGCTCGTTCAATCGACAGGGATTGAACAAGCGTCGAACAACCGAGGCGTGTGTCAGGGGGTGGGCATGGTGTCCATCATCCGCCGTCCCGGAGGGGCCAGCGACTCGCGCATGGGCGGACGTGGGCGAACGTGGGCGGGCCAGCGTCCGGCCCCCGCGTCTCCGAGGTCGGCGCGGCGCTCACACAGACCTGGTCGCTGCCCGGCACGACACTCCCGAAACGCGCGGGCCCGCACAGGGTCAACGTCAGCACCTGTGAGGGGCGACACCGAGTCAACCTCACCTCACGGCGCACTTGAGCAGCTTCTGCAACATGGGATGTAACAACTCGCCCCCGCGCAACGACTCACGCCAACGCGCGGGGATGCCATTCACGCCGTGGATGAGCCCGGCGATACCTCCCGCCACCGCCGCGGTGGTGTCGGTATCCCGGCCCAGGCGCACCGCGGCCTTCACCACCTGCGCGTAGGTGTCGTGCTCGACCACGCACTGGCGCGCGGAGCGGAGGCAATCCACCACGTAGCCCGTGCCCGTGCCTCGAAGCTCCTCCCAGCCCGGCGGCAGGACATGCGTGTCCAGTTCAGTGCGAGCCTCGAAGCCTTCGGGATACAGATTGCGGAACGTCTCCACCGCGTCCGTCCATGCCTCCAAAGCACGCGCGCCCTGGAGGATGCGGCGGGCCCACAAGCAATACAGCGCACAGCACACCTGGGAGCGCATGTGTCCATGCGTGACGCGAGATTGAGTCATCGCGTCCGAGGCGAGCTTCGCGTCATTGCCTGAATGCCAGAGCGCCAATGGCAGCACGCGCATCAACGAGCCATTGCCGTTGTCGCGTTCGCCCTTGGGGCCGGCCATCAGCGCGGGCGTCCCTGCGTGGACCAGGGCCAGGGCCGTGCGTGTCTGGATGCCCACGTCGAACACCTGGCCATCCACCGCGAGGTAGCCCCACTCCAGCCAGTTCACCAGGCGGCGGCCCAGGTCTTCCGGGTCCAATCGCCCCTGGTAGAGCAACGAGTCCAGCAAACACAGCGCATGCGCGCCATCGTCGGACCAGGTCCCCGGCGGAACCCCGTCATGCGCGCGCTGGAAGCCCTCGGGCGGCTGGAAGTCGATGTCCTCGGGCGGCGGAATCCGCGCGGGTGCGTGGAACTCGTAGGGCACGCCCAGGGCATCCCCCACCAGCAATCCGTAGATTCCCCCGGCAAGCTGCTCCTCGCGACTCGGCATGGTGTTGCCTCCCCCACGGTGACGCGAAGCACGCTAGGACAACGCCCGAGCGCGCGTACAGCGGACGCACGCCGCTGAACGCTGGGGGCCCTGGCGGTCGCAACAAAATTGCGCCTTCAGGCCCCGCCATGCAGGCTTCCACGGGAACCGGGCCATGCCGAGCCCCCACGTCCAGGAGCCCCCATGTCCGCAGTCTCACACCTTGCCCAACCCGAGGCCTGGAACCTGGTGGCGCCGGAGTACGTGCGCGAGCTGATGCCCACGTTCGAGACGTTCTCCAGGGATGCCCTGCTCCGGGCCGGCGTGGCGCGAGGGACGCGTGTCGTGGACGTCGCCACGGGGCCCGGCACGCTCGCGCTGCTCGCCGCGCGCGAAGGCGCCCGCGTCACAGCGGTGGATTTCTCCCCGGAGATGATCGCCGCCCTGCGCGCCCGGACCGCGGAGGCGAAGCTCGACATCGACATCCTGGAGGGTGACGGCATGGCGCTGCCCTTCGAGGCGAATGCGTTCGACGCCGCCTTCTCCATGTTCGGCCTGATGTTCTTCCCGGACCGGGCACGTGGCTTCCAGGAGCTTCACCGGGTACTGAGGCCGGGCGGCCGGGCCGTCGTGTCCAGTTGGACGCCCTTCGAGCGCTCGAAAGAGCTGCGCGCCGTGTACACGCGCCTCTGGGAGCAGATGGGCGCGAAGCCATCGCAGCCGGGCGCCATCCCCCTGTCCGACCCCGACACCTGTCAGCGGGAGATGTCCAGCGCGGGCTTCACCCACGTTACGGTGAACGAGGTGGAAGGCTCCATCGACTACCCGTCCACGGCGGCCATGGTGGATGCCACCACCCGCTCCAGCGCGCCCGTCGTGCTGGCACGCAGGGCGCTGGGCGCGCAGTGGGAGCCGCTGCTCTGGTCCATGCACGAGTACGCGCAGGCGGAGCTGGGACCGGGGCCCCAGCGCGTCACCCTCACGGCCTACCTGATGACAGGCACCAGGCCGTAGCGGACGGCCGCGTCGAGCGTGTTGCGCATCAGCATGGCGATGGTCATGGGCCCCACGCCACCGGGCACGGGGGTGATGAACGACGCGCGCTCGGCGGCGGCCGCGAACTCCACGTCGCCCACGAGCTTGCCGTCCGGCTTGCGATTCATCCCCACATCAATCACCACTGCGCCGGGCTTGATCCACGCGCCCTTCACCAGCTCGGCCGCCCCCACCGCCACCACCAGGATGTCCGCGCCCTCCACTTCCCGGCGCAGGTCGCTCTTGCTGTGGCAGATGGTCACCGTGGCGTTCTTCTGGAGCAGCATCAGCGCCATGGGCTTGCCCACGATGTTGCTGCGCCCCACCACCACCGCCCGCTTGCCCGCGGGGTCGCAACCAATCTCCTCCAGCAGCCGCATCACCCCGTAGGGCGTACACGCCCGGGTGGTGGACCGGCCCAGCAGCAGGTTGCCGGCGTTGAGCGGGTGGAAGCCGTCCACGTCCTTCTCTGGCTTCACGGCGGAGATGATGACGTCCGGGTCGATGTGCCTGGGCAACGGCAGCTGTACCAGGATGCCGTGCACCGCCGGGTCCGCGTTGAGCTGGTGGATGACCTCCAGCAGCGCCTCCTGGGTGATGCCCTCGTCCGGGTGGAGCTCCCAGGAGCGGAAGCCCACCTCCTCCGCGGCTTTCTTCTTCCCATTGACGTACACCTTGGAGGCAGGGTCCTCCCCCACGCGCACCACGGCCAGCCCCGGCGTCAGACCCTGCTCGAGCTTGAGCCGGTCGACCGCCGCCTTGACCTCCGCTCGCACGCGCGCCGCAACTGCCTTGCCATCAATCAACTGGGCGTTCACCCGTGCCACTCTATGCGAAACTCCCCCGCCGGAAAGGGAGCGGAACGTCGGCCATGGGCGCAGGAACAGTTCTGGGAGCAATGCTGGGGTTGATGGCGGGGCTGCTCGTGGGCAGCCCCTGGGCCATTGTCCTGCTGCTCATCGCGGGCGGCTTCGCGGGGCGCTACTACGACGCCCAGAACGCCCTACCGCCCGAGGACCCGGAGGCGCTGTCCGGCTTCTCCCACGCCCCCTACGCGTCCATCCATGACGCCACGTCGGAGGCGGCGCTCGTGCCTCGCCAGGAGGAACCCTACGAGCAGTTCGCCAGTGACTTGTGCGCCGTGTTCGTCGAGGTGGCCCACGCGGATGGCGAGGTCCGCCGCGACGAAGTGCGCGTGGTGCGGCGCTACTTCCAGACGACCCTGGGCTACGGACCAGAGGCGCTGGAGGTGGTCCGGAGCCACCTCAAGGTCTTCCTGGCCCACCCGCCCGACCTGGACGCGGCCGTCAGCGCCTGCCATGCCCAGCTCCCCTCGGCCGAGCGGCACCGGCTGCTGGACACGCTCTACGAGCTGGCGCTGGCTGACGGAGGAATGCAGCGTTCCGAACGGGAGGTCCTGCGCCGCGTCGCCGAGGGCCTGGGCATCTCCGAGGCGGACGAGCAGGCCATCATCGCCCTGCACCTGGGCGCCGGGGATGAACACTACGCCGCGCTGGGCCTGACGCCGGACGCCACCGACGTCGAGGTGAAGCGAGCCTTCCGGCTGCTCGCCGCGGAGCACCACCCCGACAAATCCGCCCACCTCGGCCGTCAGGCCGCCGAGCAGGCCGCCCGTCGCTTCCAGCAGATTCGCGACGCCTACGAAGAGATTCGGCGCCTGCGCGGGCTGTAGCGCCGGATTACATCGCTCACAGTCGCCCACGACGAGGACGCACTTTCCGCCATGAGTCAGCAGCGCAACGGCCCCAAGAAGAAGGAAGCGGCTTTCAGCAACAACCCCTTCAAGTCCGCCATCCAGGTGTTGAAGGACCAGGAGAAGAAGGAGGCGCAGGAGAAGGCCGCGGCGGAGGTCGCGAAGCGCAAGGCCGCGGCGCCCCCGCCCCGGGCCACGAAGGCGCCCAAGGTCCGCGAGGAGGATGATGCCTCCCTCTTCTTCTCCGCCATGGACGGCGTGCAGCAGCTCACCAACCGGGGCGAAGCGCCCGCGCCCAACCCGCGCCTGCCGGCCATCATCGATGAAAACGCGGAGGCGCTCGCGCAGCTCTCCGAGCTGGTCGCCGGCCAGGGCGACTTCGACTTCACCGGCACGGATGAGTACATCGAAGGCGCGAGCCCCGGCATCGACCGGAACCTGCTGCGCGCGCTGCGCCGGGGCGACTTCGCCATCCAGGGACAACTGGACCTGCACGGGAAGACACAGAACGAGGCGCGCGACGCGCTGGAACGCTTCCTGGGTGACAGCCGCCGCGCGAAGAAGCGCTGCGTGCTCGTCGTGCACGGTCGCGGTTTGAACTCCAAGGACCAGATTCCCGTGCTGAAGGAGCGGCTCAAGGGCTGGCTGTCCGAGAAGCGGATTGGCCGGATGGTGCTGGCGTTCGCCAGCGCACGGCCTCAGGACGGGGGCACCGGCGCGGTGTACGTGCTGCTCCGGCGGTAGTCTTTACGCGCGCCCGGCACTGTGCATACATGCCGCCATGGCACGCGATCTGATCGACCTGCATATCCACGTGGGTGGCGCTGTGGCGCCCCACATCCTCTGGTCCATCGCCCACCAGCAGGGCTTCAAGCTCCCGGTGAAGAACTACTTCGACTTCGTGGAGCTCATCACCTCCCGTCCGGGCAAGGTGGGAAGCCTGGACGACTACCTGAAGATCCTCCACACCTGGACGGAGAAGATCCAGTCATCCCCCAGCGCGATTGAGCGCTCCGTCTACGAGGTCATCGGCAAGGAGTACCGCGGCAGCCGCGTGACGCAGATGGAGCTGCGCTTCAACCCGATGAAGCGCAACCTGAACTCCGAGCTGGACCTGGACCACATCATCCACGCCGCGCTGCGCGGCATGGACCGCGCGGTGCTGGAGTACGGCGTGAAGATGGGCCTCATCTTCTGCCTGGCCCGCGAGTTCGACCACCGGCTCAACAGCATCATCGTGGACAAGGCCATCAAGTACCGCACGCGCGGCGTGTACGGCATCGACCTGGCCGGCACGGAGACGAACGCCATGGAGCTGAAGCCGGAGGTCGTCACCCAGTACGAAGAGCTCTTCTCGCGGGCGCGCCGCGCCGGGCTCAAGTGCACGGTGCACACCGGCGAGACGCGCGGCACCGGCGCCGAGGGTGTCATGGCCGTGGTGGAGAAGCTCCAGCCGCACCGCATCGGCCACGGCATCCGCGCCGCCTACGACGAGCACGCGATGAAGGTGCTGCGCGAGCGCGACATCGTCCTGGAGCTGTGCCCCACGTCCAACCTGCACACCAAGGCCGTGGAGGGCGTGGAGGAGCTGCGCCACATCATCCGCACCTTCTGGGACCGCAAGGTGAAGTTCACCATCAACACCGACGGCCCCTACCTGCTGGAGACGGACATGCGGCGGGAGATCGACATCATCGAACAGAACGGCATCCTCACGTCCGAGCAGGTGGATCAGACGCTCGCCTGGGCCCGTGAGGCCTCGTTCATCCCCGCGTGAGCCACGCCATGTACGGACTCACCCGCTCGCTCCTCTTCCAGCTCTCCGCGGAGCGCGCGCACCGGCTCGGCATGGCGGGGCTCCACTACCTGGGCCGCTCACGGGACTTGTGCGAGTCCCTGCGCGAGAAGGCCCTGGAGGGCGCCCCGCCCAGCCTGGCCGTCGAGGTGGCCGGCCTGCGCTTCGCCCACCCCGTGGCGCTGGCCGCCGGCCTGGACAAGGACGCGGAGGCGGTGGACGGCCTCTTCGCCTGCGGCTTCTCCGCCGTGGAGATTGGCACCCTCACGCCCAGGCCCCAGCCCGGCAACCCCAGCCCTCGCCTGTTCCGCCTGCCGGAGCACCGCGCGATCATCAACCGCATGGGCTTCAACAACCACGGCGCGACGCAGGCTGCCGCGCGGCTGCGGATGCAGACGTGGCGTCCGGGCCCGCTGGGGGTGAACATCGGCAAGAACAAGGACACGCCGCTGGAGCAGGCGGTGGATGACTACGTGGCCTGCGTGGACGCGCTGGCGCCCCTGGGCGACTACGTGGTGGTCAACGCCTCGTCCCCCAACACGCCGGGCCTGCGCAAGCTCCAGGAGCCCGAGCAGTTGGGACAGCTCCTGGGCGCGGTGCAGGAGCGCCTGGCCGCCGTGGCCCCGGGCAAGCCGCTGTTCCTCAAGATTGCCCCGGATCTATCCCCCGAGGCCGTGGACGAGGTGGTGGATGTCGCGCGGGCCCAGAAGCTCGCCGGCCTCATCGCCACCAACACCACCGTGGCCCGGCCCTTCGAGCATCCCCTGGCGAAGGAGGCCGGCGGCCTGTCCGGCGCGCCCGTCCGCGAGCCCGCCAACGCCGTCATCCGCCGCGCCTGGCTGCGCAGCCGGGGTGCGCTGCCCATCATCGGCGTGGGGGGCGTCTTCACCGCCCAGGACGTCTACGAAAAGCTGCGCGCGGGGGCGTCGGTGGTGCAGGTGTACACGGGCTTCATCTACGAGGGCCCGGGCATGGTGGGAAACATCCTCCCCACCCTGGCCACCCTGCTCGCCCGCGACGGCTACAAGCAGGTCCGCGACGTCATCGGCGCCGAGCACCGGAAGCCGGGCGCACCCAACTGACGCACCGCATCAATTCGCGGACAAAAAATGAGCGCTCGCCGGCGCCTTGGAGTTTCACCGGCGAGCGCCCCGGGCCCAGTGCTTGACGGGCCTCGAAAGCTATTGCTGCACGGTGAGCGAACCGCCGACCGTGCTGACATCCACCGCGTGGGTGCCCGAGCCATACGTCTGCTCGCGGCCGCCCAACCTCGCGGGACTGTCGTTGAAACGACCACCGACAGTATTGAATTCCAACCTCACATCCGCCTGGGCCGGCAGCTTCAGCCGGACATCTCCGCCCACCGAGGACACAGAAGTAGCCACGACCTTCCGCGGTGCCAATGCCACGGTGCCGTTCACCGTGCTGACATCCAACCGCTCCTCCGAACCGCTCACTTCCACACGGCCATTGACTGTCGCCAACGACTGCCGCCCCGTCACGCCCGCCACCGTCACTGGACCACCCACCGTCGCCAAATCCAGACGCGCCCGCCGTGGCACCTTCGCCGTGAACCTCACCGCGGCCCCGCTCCGACGGCAGGACCACCTTTCTTGTTCACACGGACCGCAACAAACCCGCGCCCGAATGGCGCCCTTTTCTTGGACGACTTCCACGCCCACTTCGTTCCGAGAACTCTCCGCGCCTTCCCAAACAACCGTGATTACCACGTCATTCCCGTCTACCGCATCTACGCGCACCGCGCCATCAACATTGCCAATGTGAACTTCAGGCGTACCGTCCGTGTTGAACGTCCACGTCTGGGTGGACGGCGCGGCGGCGAGGATGAGCAGCAAGGGCAGGACCATGTGCGGGCTCCGGAAGGGGTGGGATGCCCCCTTCCCTACGCCCCGGCCCCGCCTTCATTGCGCCCGGTGGAGACGCAGTATCCACACCGCTCTGACATGCCTCAGGCGTCCGCGCCCCGGGCAATCCGCTGGTACAGCGCGTCATGGCGCCGGACCATCTTCTCCAGGGAGAGCTCGCGCGCCACGAAGTCCCGCGCCGCATGCCCCATGCTTCTCGCCTTCTCGGGATTCGCGAGAAGCTGACGGAAGGCCTGGGCCAGTTGAGCGGGCCGCTCCGGGTCCACCACGAGGCCTCGTTCGCCATCGCGAACCAGGTCGGTGTTGCCACCCACGCGCGTCACCACCATGGGAAGCCCCGCGGCCATGCCCTCCATCACCGCGTTGGACATGCCCTCCGCGGTGGAGCAGAGGACGCCGAAGGTCGCCCGGGCGTAGATGGCGGGCACGTCCGTGCGGTGCCGCAGGAAGTGCACGGTATCGGACACGCCCAGCTCACCGGCCAGCTTCTCCAGGTCCGGCCGGCGCGGACCATCTCCCACCAGGAAGGCGTGCAGCGTGATGCCGGAATGGCGCAGCTGGGCCAGCGCGAGCAGCAGGTCCTCCTGCCGCTTCACCGGGTGATTCATGTTGGCCACGTGGACCACCACCGGCGCGGCCCCCGTGTCGGGGAGCGGCCCGCGCAGCCCTTCGCGCCTGCGGGACTCGAAGCGCGGCAAGTCCAGGCCGTTGTGGATGACGGACACGCGCGAGGCCGGCAGGCCCTCCTCGGTGATGAGCTGGTGGCGGATGGCCTCCGCGTTGCCAATCACATGGTCCGCCATGCGGCACAGCCGCGACTGCACCGCGCGCCGCGCCCGCCCCTGCCAGTGCGCCAGGTCCAACCGGCCCACGATGACCTTCGTGCCCGCCAGCTTCGCCGCCGGCACGGCCACCATCGTGGAGTAGAAGTCATGCACGTGCACCAGCTCCACGCGGTTCGCCTTGAGCCAGCGCGCCATGCGGTACACCTGATACGCCGTGTTCGGCTGCACCACGGAGCCCTTGAGCGGGAAGGCCGCGGGCGCGTGGCCCAGCTTCCACACCGCGCCAATCAGCGGCCCCGAATCATCCAGCACGGACACCTGCAACCGGTAGCTGGCGGGCAGTCCCCGCAACAGCTCCAGCACCTGAACCTCGGTCCCTCCAATGTGGAAAGACCGGGTGAACTGAACCAGACGGAGGGGCTCCTGCCCCATCCGCGCCTCCTCACGCCGCATGTCCGGACCCCTCCCACGTCGCCACCACCGGCCCGCTCGGAGCCGGAACCCGTTGCATGTCCGCCGCCTCGGACGCGCGCGCCACCCGGTGCGCCGCCGCCGCCAGGCCGAAGAGCACGTAGCAGTGCGCGGACAGGATGTAGCCGGAGAACAAGTCGCACACGAGGTAGCCCACGACTGACGCGGACAAGGCTCGCGCCAGCCACCCCACTTCCTTGTCCCGCGACGCCTCGAAGGCGCCGCCCGCGGCACCACCCGTGAACACCATGAAGAACAACAGGCCCACCCAGCCCAGCTCGCCGATGACGTCCAGGAAGATGTTGTGGGCCACGTACGCCCGGCGCGCCTCGGGGGGCGCGTACATGGGCCACGCGTAGCGGAAGCCGCCCGCCCCCACGCCCAGCAGCGGCTTGTCCAGGCTGATGCGGCTGGCCACCTGCCACGCGTAGACGCGGCCCATGGCGGACGCGTCCTCGTGGAACTCGGCCACCGTCTCGTTGCGCTGCCAGAAGCTCTGCGGCGCGAAGACGAGCAGGCCCATCACGAAGAGCGAGCCCACGACAATGGCTTGAATGCGGCGCTTCTCGCGGATGGCCCACAGCCCCATGGCCGCGGAGAGACCGATGAAGCCGCCGCGCGAGTGCGAGACGACGATGGCCGCCACCGCCAGGATGGCCGCCGTCAGGCACGCCAGACGCCACACCCAGCCGCTTCCCTTGCGGGCCACGAAGGCCACCGCCAGCGGCACCACCAGCGCCAGGTTCATGGCCATGTGGTTCGGGTCCGCGTAGACGCCCACCCAGCGCGCGCGGAAGCCTTCCACCAGGTCCTCGCCCACCAGGTACCAGTTGATGGCGCCAATGGACGTCACCACCGACGCCAGCACCATGGCCCCGCACACCACCGCCAGCCGGCGGCCGGTGGTGATGACGTTGACGAAGGTGATGTAGATGGCGGTCAGCTTCAGCAGCTCGACGCCCGTGGCGGTCGTCACCTCCGGATTCACGGACCAGCCGACGGACGCCACCGCCAGCGTGGAGAAGGCGATCAGCGCCAGACCGCGCGAGCCGTCCACGTACAGCGGCTCCGCCCGCCCCAGCCGGCGTATCACCATGAGTCCCGCCGCCAGCCCCGACGTCACCAACGCGAGGCGCAGCGGAGCGAGCGCCGGGATCCACTCACCCGGCGCCGCGTACATGACCGCCGCGAAAGCGGTCAGCGCATAGAAGGCCCACACGTCACGGCGCTGCCCCTGCTCTCCCAGCACCATTCACTCCACCTCCCGGCAGTTGCGTCGCGCACCAATACGCGTGCCTGGGCGAAAGCAGAGGACATGCCAGGGGCCCCATCGGGCAAAGCCCTGAATCTTCTAGAACGGGGCGGCCTCGCCGGACGTGCGGGCCGCCCCGGACTGAAATTCCTACGGGACGGGGCTGCTCTCCATCGGAAGAACCGCCGAAGCCACCGGCTCCAGCCGCCCGTCCTGGAGCCAGGGCGCGCCCAGCTCCTCCAACAGCCGCGACAGGGTCAGCGTCACCAGACGGCGCAGCTCCGCATGCGCCTCCGGCGCCACCGCCGGCTCTAGGCCCTTCTGGGCGCGCTCGGCAGCGGAGGCGCGCAGGCGCGGCGCTCCCGGGGCGCCTTCGAAGAGGCGCTGCCCCAGCTCCACCACCCGCCCCAGCGGCACCGGGCGCGCGTCCGCGCGCTCCTCCAGCACCGCCATGGCCACCACCGCGGCCAGGAGGCGCTCCAGGCCCAGCGTCTCCAGGGGCACGCCGAAGCGGGCCAGGGCCTCGCGCGCCGAGTCGTCGGTGCCGCCCAGCACGCCGCGGAACACCTGCACCTGGGCCTCCGCGCGGGCCAGCAGCGCCTCGGTGGCGGCCAGCTCGCGCCGGGAGCGGAATGGCACCGGCTCCGCGCCTTCCACGCGCAGCGCCCGCCGGGGCCGCTTCTGGCGCAGCGCGGAGATGGCGGCCGCTTCCTCCGGAAGCACCATCAGCACGCCCTCCACCAGGGCGCCCGGCGCCTTGGCCAGCCGGTCCGCGCGGAACTTGAGCTGGAGCGTGAGCGAGAAGCCCGTCTGGAAGATGCGCCGCAGCGGCGTGTCGCGCAGCACGTCCGTGGCGCGCTCCGGGTCCGCCCCCGTCAGGTGCTCGAGCGCCAGGGACAGGTAGTCGCGCACCGTCTCGCTCGCGCGGCGGATGGCGTCCAAATCCCCCGGGTCCGCCAGGTCCGCCACCAGCGCGGCGCTGGCCACCTCGCGCAGCTCGTCCTCCGCGTTCACCGCCTCCACCATCGTCAGGCCGCGGAAGGCCGCCTCCAGGTAGTCCACGTGGCCCGTGGTGGGCGCCAGTCCTGGACGCGCGGCGAACACGGGCGCGGGCGCCACATCCACACGGCTGAACAGGGACACCGCCTCCTCCAGCGACGGGAAGCCCATGTCCTGGAGTCGGCCGCGGCGGAACTGGTACGCCGTCTCCTCCAGCTCACTGGGAATCTCCCAGCGCACGGCCTCCAGCAGGCGCACGGCCTCGAAGGGGTTCTCCGCGATGAGGTCGTTGAGGAGCGAGCGGACGGCGGACATCTCCACGCCCTCCACCTTGATTTCGACGAGGTAACGCCCCTCCGGGGTCTCCATCGTCACGCCCGGCGGGTTGACGTCCGGGTTCTCTTCCAGGTCGTGCACCTCGATGAACTCGCGCAGGAGGATTTCGAGCACCTCCAGGTCCAGCGCGTGCAGCTTGCGCAGGAACTCCCCCGTGTCCTCCACCCCGCCCCGCGCGGCGCGCAGCCAGGTGAGGACGGCGTGCGAGTCCAGCGCGTCCCGCCGCCAGCCGGCCAGGTCCACGAAGGCGCGGAACTGGCCGGGCGAGGCGAGCTGCACCAGCTCCGTCGAATCCGCGAGCCCCAGCTCCTGGATGGTGACGTAGAGGTCCTCGGCGGGCATCGAGCGCACCAGCGCGCGGGCCTCCGCGACATCCAGGAGGGCGTCCACCCGCTGACGCGGGGCCAGCCTCATCAACCGCTGACGCAGCTCCCGGGGAGCTAGCTGCGTGTCGCTTCCATTTCCCTTGCCGTTTTCGGACACGGCGCGGTCCCTACCACAGCGCCCCCCGGCCCGGGAGCAGAACCCCACCGGGAGCGGCGGCTACCGGATGATGCCGGCGGCCCTCAGACGCGGGTGGACTTGCCGAAGGTGTCGAGCAGCGCGCCCCAGACCTCATCCACGCCCAGCTTCTCCGTGGAGGAGAAAGGGAGGATGACCTCCAGCGGCAGGTCCATCAGCTTGGAGAGCTCCACCAGCCGAGGCTTGCGCTTGGCCTTGGTGAGCCGGTCCACCTTGGTGGCCACCACCAGCACCCGGCGGTTGTGCGCCTGGAGATAGTCGAGCGTGGTGAGGTCGTCCGGCGTGGGGCCCACCTCCACGTCCACGATGCTGACCACGGCCTCCAGGCGGTGCCGCTTCTCCAGGTAGGTGGTGATCATCTTCTCCCACTGGGCCTTGTCCGCCTTGCTGGCCTTGGCGAAGCCGTAGCCCGGCAGGTCGGCCAGGCGGATCTGGTGGCGCACGCCGCCGCGCTCCAGGTCCACGTCGAAGAAGTTCAACGTCCGGGTGCGCCCCGGCGTGTTGGACACGCGCACCAGCTTCCTGCGGCCGGTGAGCGCGTTGATCATGGAGGACTTGCCCACGTTGGAGCGGCCGACGAAGGCCACCTCCGCCGTGTGGTCCGTCGGGTAGCCCTTGGGCTCCACGGCGGTGGTGACGAAGCGTGCGTCGAGGACCTTGATCACAACGTCATTTCTTGGCCGACGGATCCGCGGCGCGGCGGGCGCGCTCGGCGGACCAGTGGTCGATGGCCTTGAGCGACTCCTTGAAGTCGAACGGCCGGAGGGAGGGCGAGGAAGCGTCGTGGCAGGAGCGGCACTGCTTCTCAGAGGGGTCCACCAGGCCCACCAGACGCGCCAGCTCCGAGTCCTTCATCACGTACTCGGGCGAGTAGTACTGCCCACCGCCGTGGCATGTCTCACAGGTGACATTCACCGTCGCCTGGGTGACCTGCTCCGGCGAGTGGCAGGACAGGCAGCGCCCGTCCTTCTTCTGCTGGTCGGTGAGCGAACTCTCCGCCCGGGCGTGCTTCGACTGCATCCAGGCGTCGTAGGCCTCGGGGTGGCAACCCTTGCAGCTGTCCGGGCCTACGAAGTCGGCGCCCCCGGCCGCCCCAGCGGCGGCCAGCACGAGAAGGGAGAGGATCCTGATGCCAGGAACGCGCATGAAGCCGGAGTAGCAGAGCCCCCCGGACGGGGCAAGGCGTCTCGTGGTTGAATGACCGGCAGAAACTTCCGTCGGGCATAGGGGGTTGCTAGAGCCTTGCCCGCCCGTTCCAGCAGGGAGGAGCCGTATGCGCATCCTGACCGTCCTCGCCGTCCTCACCTTCGCCGTCCCCGCCGCCGCCAAGCCCTGGCAGGGCATTGAGCCGGGCGTGTCGAAGCGCGACGAAATCCTCAAGAAGTTCGGTGAGCCCTCGCGCACCGTCAAACAGGACGGCAAGGAGATCATCGCCTACCTCTCCAAGGAGGCCATCAAGGGCACCACCCAGGCCCAGTTCAAGGTGGATCCGGACACGCAGCTGGTGGAGCGCATCGACGTGTTCCCCGGGCCCATCATCGACAAGGAGACGGTGGAGAACAGCTACGGCCCCTCCTGCCCCTCCGGCGCCGCGCCCGCCACGCCCTGCTACCTGCGCAAGCTGACGGACGACTTCCGCACCTACTTCCTCTACCCCCGCCTGGGCCTGGCCATCTTCTTCAACGAGGACGGCAAGACGGTTCAGTCGTTGACGTTCACCACGCAGAAGGCCGCGAAGTAGGGCCACGCCCGTGCACGTCTTCGGACTGACAGGAGGCATCGCCTCCGGCAAGAGCACCGTGACGCGCATCCTGCGGGAGCTGGGCGCGGAGGTGCTGGACGCGGACGTGATTGCCCGCGAGGTGGTGGAACCGGGCACGCCCGGGCTGGCTGCGGTGGCGGCGCGCTTCCCTGGCGTGGTGGGCTCGGACGGCCGGCTGGACCGGGTGAGGCTGGGCGCACGCGTCTTCGGGGACCCCGCAGAGCGCGCCGCGCTCAACGACATCACCCACCCGCTGGTGCGCCAGGCCTTCATGGACAAGCTCCAGGCGCTGGAGGAACGGGGCGTGGCGCGCGTCATCTACGACGTGCCCCTGCTCATCGAAAGCGGCATGCACGCCTGGATGGAGGCCGTGGCGGTGGTGTGGGTGCCCCGCGCGCTGCAGAAGGCCCGGCTGATGTCGCGCGACGGGCTGGACTCCGACGCCGCCGACGCCCGGCTGGCCGCCCAGCTCCCCCTGGACGACAAGCGCGCCCATGCCACCTGGGTCATTGACAACAGTGGGGACCTGGCGGCCACCCGCGCCCAGGTTGAAGCGATGTGGCGCGCCATGCTCGCGCGCGGCTGAGCGCCGGGTATGCTGCGCGCCGCATGAGCGAGACGCGCAAGAAGGCCACGGCCGGAACGTACTTCCTCACCGGCTACCCGGGATTCATCGGCAAGCGGCTGGTGGAACACATCGCCCGCGAGGACCCGAAGGGGCACATCTACGCGCTGGTGCAGCCCAAGTCGTTCAAGGAAGCGCAGCAGCACGCCGCCCGCGTGAAGGGCGCCAAGGTGGAGCTGCTCACCGGTGACGTGGTGGACATGCACCTGGGCCTGTCGGGCGAGGAGTACCAGCGCCTGTGCGAGCGGGTGACGGACATCTTCCACCTGGCGGCGGTGGCCCAGCTGGGCGTGGCCAAGGAGACGGCCTGGCGGGTGAACGTGGACGGCACCCGCAACATGCTGGAGCTGGCTCGGGACTGCGGGAAGCTCACGCGCTTCAACTACTTCTCCACCTGCTACGTGTCCGGCGACCGCCTGGGCGTCATCGCCGAGGACGAGCTGGACCGGGGCCAGGGCTTCCGCAACGCCTACGAGGAGACGAAGTTCCAGGCGGAGCGGCTGGTGCAGCGCGCGGGCGCCACCCTGCCCATCACCGTCTTCCGTCCCTCCAGCGTGGTGGGTGACTCCCGCACGGGGGAGATCGACCGCTTCGAGGGGCCCTACTACCTGGGCATCCTCCTGGTCACCTCGCCGCTGGTGGTGCCCCTGCCCCTGCCGGGCAACGGCGTGGCGCCGCTGAACGTGGTGCCGGTGGACTATGTGGTGGAGGCGGTGTGGCGCCTGTCGAAGGACCCGCGCGCCCAGGGCAACACCTTCCACCTGGTGGACCCCAACCCGATGAGCGCGCGCCGCGTGTACGAGCTCATCGCGGAGAAGTCGAACAAGAAGCTGCCGCGCTTCAACCTCTCCGCGCGGGCGGCGGACGTCATGCTGCGGCTGCCGCTGCTGGAGAAGCTGGCCCGCCCACAGCGCGCCGCCATCAGCTACGTCAACCACCTGGCCATCTACAACTGCCACAACACGCTGGAGCTGCTGGACGGCACCGGCGTGCGGTGCCCTCCCCTGTCGTCCTATCTGGATCAGCTCGTGGCCTACGTGCGGGAGCAGTACCGCAAGCGCCGCGAGGGCTCGGACGAATACGACCCGTTGGATCAGGGCACGGCACCCGACGCGGAGCGTCCCTGAGCACGCGCGGCGGCCAGCCGTGGTAGATCCACGGTTCCCATGCCACGCACCTACCAGCCAGGCGACACGTTCACGCACGTCCGCGAGTGCGACCGGTACCGGCCGATTTACTACGCGGGCGCCTCGGGGGATTACAACCCCATCCACATCGACCCGGAGGCGGGCTCCGCCGCCGGACTCAATGGCAACATCCTCCAGGGGCTGTGCACCCTGGGCTGGGTGGTGGAAGCCATTGCCGGCTTCGTGGAGGACCCCGGCCGGGTCCGCCGCGTGAAGGCGCGCTTCTCGCGCCCGGTGCGGCCCGAGGACACGATTACCTTCCAGGGCCGGGTCACCGCCGTCCAGGACGGGCGGCTCACGGCGGAAGTCTCCGCCACCAATCAACGCGGCGAGGACGTCCTCAAGGGCGCCGTCGTCGAAGCCTTCATCGGGTAACGACCATGGCCCTCGACAAGCAATTCATCGGCCGTGAGTACGGCCCGTACCACTACACCCTGGGCGAGGAGAAGATGCGCGAGTTCACGCTCGCCGTCGGCGGCGCGAAGCCGGGCGCCGGAACGCCGGGCGAGCCTCCCGCGCACGTCAGCCCGCTCCTCTACGACGCGCAGGCCGCCAAGGCGGGGCCTCACGGGGGCCTCATCGCCTTCCCCAGCTTCGCCGTCGTCTTCGCCATCCGCCCCTTCAGCGCCGCCATCGCGGACCCCGCGCTGAACATCAACATGCAGATGCTGGTGCACGGCGAACAGGACCTGGAGTTCCTGGACGTCATGCGCCCCGGCGACGTGATGACGACCACCGGCCGCATCGCGGACCTCTACGAGCGCGCCCGCATGGGCTTCGTCATCGTCACCAGCGAGTCGCGCAACCAGCACGGCACCCTGGTGGTGAAGGGCACGTGGACGGCCATCATCCGCGGCTAGGCGTCAGCCCGCGGAAATGACGCCTTCATCGATGAGCTGGACGAGGATGCGCGCGGTATCCAGCCGCGTCATCCCCGACAGCGAGAAGAGGTCCTCGTAGCTCACCGAACCGTCAATCTGCGCCAGCACGAAGCCGGCGCGGTGGTCCAGGTTGAGCCAGATGATGTCGTCCGGCTGCAGGCGCACCGCGGGCACCCGGCCCAGGTCGCCCAGCTTGGACTCCAGCCGGGCCATCAGCATCCGCTCACTGCGCGCGCGCAGCGACTCCACGCGGATGTCCGACGGCGCCAGCTCCTTCGCCTTGAAGAGCAGGTCCACCGCGCCGGAGTGGTCATCCAGCTCCAGCAGGTCCTCGGCCCCGCGCAGGAGCAGGTCCAGCTCGCTCTCCATCACAGGGAGGCCGAACTCCTGCGTGTGGCCCTCGGGGATGCCGTACTCGTCGGTGTCCCCCTTCGCCTGGATGACGGGCTCGTCGAACTCGATGACCACGTCACGCGCCAGCAGCTCCAGCACGTCCGCCGGCGCGCCTTCCAGCGCCTCCGGAAGGACGACAGGCGCCGAGGGCGACTTGCCACCGGCCTCCGCGGGGCCGCCCTGCCCTTCCGCCCATGCGCCCCAGTCGCCTTCCAGCGCCGGTGAGACGGGCAGGTCCGCGTCGGTGGGCGCCAGCCGGCCCAGCGAAAGCTCCAACTCCGGAGGCCGCTCGAACGGCGTCGCCGTGCCCCGCGAAGGCGCGCCCGCGGCGGCCGCCAGGTACTCCCGGGCGCGGGTGTTGGTCGGATCCAGCTCCAGCGCGCGCTCGAAGAGACGCTGTGCCCCCTGGGCGTCGCCACTGAGGCGCAGCCACAGTCCTGCCTCGATGAGCTGGTTCGCGCGCTGGCTGCTCATCTACCGCCCCGTGCCGCCGGGCGCCGGGCCCTTGAGCTGTGCCAGGCATCCCGTGAGCAGTTCACACGCGCGGCCCAGCGCTGCCACGTCCTCGCCCGCGCGGACCGCGCGCGCGTGCTCCAGCACCTGCTCCGCGCGAGGCATCACATCCGGCGCCAGACCGCCCCCACCTGGCAGAAGCCGCGCCCGCGTCAGCGCGTCCACCACGTCGCGCGCCAGCGAGTCCAGCTCCACGCGCCGCGTCTTCAGCTCCTCGGACGCCCGCGCGGCGATGAGGTAGCCGCGCTGCTCGTCCATGATGCGCTGGAGCTCCTCCTCCGTGAGGCCGCTGGACGCGGTGACGGTGATGGACTGGCGAAGCCCCGTCTCCCGGTCCTTCGCGTGCACGGAGACGATGCCTTCCGCGTTGATGTCGAAGGTGACGTCAATCTCCACCTGGCCCCGTGGCGCCTCCCGCAGGCCGGTGAGGACGAACTCGCCCAGCAGCTCGTTCTGGTGCGCCAGGTCGTGCTCCCCCTGGAGCACCATGATCTTCACGACGCGCTGGAAGTCCTTCGACGTGGCGAAGACCTCCGTGGCCGATGTGGGCACCGTGGTGTTCTTGGGGATGAGCCGGCGCACGGAGCCCCCGGCGATGGCCACGCCCAGGCTCTGCGGCGTCACGTCCAGCAAGAGCAGCTCGTGCTCCGGCTGCACCAGCGCGTGGGCCTGAATGGCGGCGCCCAGCGCCACCACCTCGTCCGGATGGACGCCCTTGCAGGGCTCGCGGCGGAAGTAGCCGCGCACGGCCTCCACGATTTTCGGCATGCGCGACATCCCGCCCACGAGGATGACTTCCTTGAGCTCGGAGGCGCGCACGCCCGCCTCGCCGAGCACCTCGGTGGTCAGCCCCACCACCCGCTCCGCCAGGTCGGACGTCAGGTCATCCAGCTTGTCGCGGCTCAGCGTGGCTTGCAGGTGCAGCGCCGCACCACCGCCGGGCGGCGTGCAGATGAAGGGCAGGTTGAGCCCCGCCTCGCGCACACTGGACAGCTCCACCTTGGCCTTCTCCGCCGCGTCCTTGAGCCGCTGCAACGCCATGCGGTCCTTGCGCAGGTCGATGCCGTGCTCCTTCGCGAAGCCGAAGACGAGCCATTCGATGATGCGGTTGTCCCAGTCCTCGCCGCCCAGGTAGGTGTCACCGCCGGTGCCCACCACGTCGAAGACGCCCTGGGAGATATCCAGCACGGACACGTCGAAGGTGCCGCCCCCCAGGTCCAACACCGCCACGCGCCCGTTCACCGTGCGGCCGAAGCCGTAGGCCAGCGCCGCGGCCGTGGGCTCGTTGATGATTCGCAGCACGTCCAGCCCGGCGATGCGGCCCGCGTCCTTGGTGGCCTGGCGCTGGGCGTCGTTGAAGTAGGCCGGCACCGTGATGACGGCCTTGGAGACGGGCCGGCCGAAGTGCGCCTCCGCGTCCGCCTTCAGCTCCTGGAGAATCATGGCGCTGATTTCGGGGACGGACAGGTCCTTGCCGCCCATGCGGATGCGCAAGTCGTCGTGCTGCCCGGCCACCACCTCGTAGGACAGCGCGCGCAGCGAGTCCTGCACCTCGTGCGAGGAGAACTTCCGGCCGATGAGCCGCTTGGCCGCGTACACCGTCTCCTGCGGATTGGTGATGGCCTGCCGCTTGGCGATGCTGCCCACCAGCCGCTTGCCGTTCTTCGCCATGGCCACGACGGAGGGCGTGAGCCCCTGGCCCGTGCGGTTCTTGATGACGACGGGCTGGCCGTCCTGGACGGTGGCGACGATGCTGTTCGTCGTTCCCAGGTCGATGCCAATGAGGGGTTCGGGCTCAGCCATGGGGAACCGTACTTACTCCTAGAACGTCCAGCGCAGCTTCTTGAGCGCGGCCTTCGCTTCCGCGTTGTCTGGGGCCAGCTTCGCCGCATCCTCGAAGGCTCGCTTCGCGAGTTTCTTCGATCCGCTGTCCAACAGCACCTTTCCCAGCGTCAGTTGGTGCTCGACCTTGTCGGGTTCCAGCTCCACGGCGCGCTGCGCCAGCCCTCGGCCTTCGGCTGCATCCTGCCCCAACAGGTTCCCCAGGCGGGCGCAGCGCCAGGCGGCCTCGGCGTTCTGGTCGTCCAGCGAGCAGGCGAGCCGGTAGGCCGACATGGCCCCATGCGTGTCGCCATGCCGCTCCATCTCCCGCCCTCGAGCGACCTCGATGGTCGCCCGCTGCGAGTCATGCCCCCGGCGCGCCTTGACCAGGAGAAGAGCGACTTCGCGGTTCTTCGGGTCCATCGTCTGGACCTGATGGAAGTCGTGATAGGCCCGCTCCCAGTCGCCGCTGGCGATGGCGGCCTTTCCCCGGGCAATCAGCTCGGCCAGCCGGCCCGTACGGGCCAGGTAGGGATGCCGGGCCAACCGGGCCTGCCGCTCCGCCCGGCGTGCTTCGGACGCGCCATCATCCGGCGGTGGCGCCAGCGGACGCGACGGCGGCGGAATGGATGAAGGCCCGCTGGACGCCACGGGCGGACGGGGCGCCGGGGGTGGCGATGAAACCCGGTGCACTGGCGGCGGCTCTGGCGTCAGCAGTTGCTGTGCAGGCGCGGACGGAGGCGGCGCGGAGGGTGGCGGCGGCGCGGCGGCGCGTTCGGCCTGAGCCAGTGCCGGATTCGCGCGCAGGTAGGCCTCGCGCTTGTCGGGCTGCATGAGCACGTTGTGCGCGTCCGTGAGGCGCCGGAAGATGCGCTCCATGCGGGCACGGAAGCTGCCCAGGTTCTTCCCGAAGTAGCGGTCCGGATGGAAGCGGCGCGAGGCGTTGTAATACGCCTGCTTCACCTCCGACGCGGGAGCCCCGGGCTTCAGCCCCAACACGGCGAAGTGGTCCATCGCGTCGAGCGAGCGCTCCAGCTCGATGATCTCCTTCTTCCGCTCCGGCTCGAGGTCCACCTCCTCGGCCATGGCCGCGTCCACCACGGGCGCAGGCGCGCCCCGAGGCACCACCCGGGCGGGGACGATGGCGCCCTTGGCCCGCAGCGCCAGCAGCACGGCGATGGTGCGCGGCTCGCCCAGCTTGGAGCGCGCCAGCACCTGGTCGATGCGCTCCACGCGCCCCACGAGTTGGAGCACCGAGCCCTCTTCCGCGGTGAGCTGGAGACGCGCTGCATCCAGTTGGGGCACCGTGGCGATGTGATCCGTCAGGGCCCCCAGCCCGATGATCGTGTTTGGCGCACTCACAGTGACAGTCCGAGGAAAGCCTTCCGGAGTTTCCAGACTAGGGTTCCGGACGCAGGGCGTCAAACGCCCGTGAACCCTTCCCCATGCGGTGGACCGCGGCCACGCCGGTCAGTTGGCGGCGAGCACGCGCTCGAGAATCGACAGGCCTTCATCCAACTCACGCACGGTGACGATGAAGGGCGGCGCGAAGCGCAGCGTGCGTTCGCCGGCGGCGTTCACCAGCAGCCCCTCTCCGCGCAGTTGGGCGATGACGGGCGCCACCTCGCGATCCAACTCCACGCCCACCAGCAGCCCCTGGCCGCGCACGGCCTGGATGCGGCCCGCGGGCAGCCGGCCCTGGAGCTCACGCGCCCGGGCGAGCAGATAGGCGCCCTTCTCCTGGACCTCATCCAGGAAGCCGGGACGGCGGAGGATGCGCACCACGGCATTGGCGGCGGCCGCGGCCACCGGGTTGCCACCAAAGGTGGAGCCGTGCGTGCCCGGCGTGAGGCTGGCGCCCAGCTCTTCCTTGCAGAGCATGGCGCCAATCGGCAGGCCGTTGCCCAGCGCCTTCGCCACGCTGATGCCGTCCGGGACGATGCCCTCGTGCATGAAGCCGAACGGCTTGCCGGTGCGGCCCATGCCCGTCTGGACTTCGTCCACCAGCAGCAGCAGCCCGTGCTCGTCACACAGCGCGCGCAGACCGGCGAGGAACCCCAGAGGCGCCATCCGCACCCCACCCTCCCCTTGGATGGGCTCCACGAGGATGGCGGCGGTCGCCGGGCCCACGGCCTTGCGCACCGCTTCGAGGTCGCCGTAGGGCACGTGGGTGAAGCCGGCGGGCAGCGGCTCGAAGCCCTTCTGGTACTTCGCCTGGCCGGTGGCGGTGACGGTGGCCAGGGTGCGGCCGTGGAAGCTGCTGTCGAAGGAGATGACCTCGAAGCGCTCCGGCGTGCCGCGGTCCTTCATCACCTTGCGCGTCAGCTTGAGCAGCGCCTCGTTCGCCTCCGCGCCCGAGTTGCAGAAGAACGCGCGTGACAGGCCGGACCACTCGGTGAGCTGCGCGGCCAGGTCAATCTGGGGCTGAGAATAGAAGGCGTTGGAGACGTGCCACAGTGAGTCCAACTGCGCCTTCGCGGCGGCCACGACGTCCGGGTGGCAGTGTCCCAGCGCGCACGTGGCGATGCCACCAATCAGGTCCAGGTACTCGCGGCCATCCGTGTCCCAGACACGAGCCCCCTGGCCCCGAGCCAGGACGAAGGGCGGCTGCTTGTAGTTCTGCAGCAGGTGGCGCTTCGCCTTCTGGACCAGGGCGTCGGTGGAGGAGTCGGACGATGCGGAGAGGGACGGCTCGGATTGCGACAAGGCAGTCATCCTTCGTGCGGTACGGTGCCCCTCCGCATATAGCGCGCTACAGGATGTAGCGCGACAGGTCCTCGTCCTGGACGATGGCAGCCAGGCGCTCGCGCACGTAGGCGGCGTCCACCTGGAAATCCCGGGGTCCCATCTCACTGGCGGAGAAGGACACCTCGTCCAACAGTCGCTCCAGGATGGTGTGCAGCCGCCGAGCGCCGATGTTCGCCGTGCTCTCGTTGGCCTGCTGGGCGATACGCGCCAGCTCCGTCACCGCGTCGTCGGTGAAGGACAGACGCACACCTTCCGTGCTGAGCAGGGCCGTGTACTGTCGCAAGAGCGAATTCTTCGGCTCCCGGAGGATTCGGACCAGGTCCTCGCCCGTCAGGGGCTCCAGCTCCACGCGGATGGGGAAGCGGCCCTGCAATTCCGGGATGAGGTCGCTGGGCTTGGAGACGTGGAAGGCGCCAGCGGCGATGAAGAGCATGTGGTCCGTCTTCACCACGCCATACTTGGTGTTGATGGTCGAGCCTTCGACGATGGGGAGGATGTCCCGCTGGACGCCCTCCCGGGACACGTCCGGGCCGCCCCCGCCCTTGCCGCCCTCGCGGCTGGCAATCTTGTCGATTTCGTCGATGAAGATGATGCCGTTCATCTCGGCGCGTGCCACGGCCTCGCGCTGGACGCGGTCGGGGTCCACCAGCTTGGCGGCCTCTTCCTTGCGCAGGAGCTGAAGCGCCTCGGGCACGCGCACCCGACGGCGGCGCGTCTTGTTCATGCCCGGCATGTTCTTGAAGAGGTCCTGGAGGTTGACGCCAATCTCCTCCATGCCCTGGCCGGAGAAGCCCCGCATGAAGGTGGGCGACGACTCCGCGGTCTCCACCTCCACCTCCACGTCGTCCAGGGTGCCGGCGCGGAGCTGGGCGCGGAACTTCTCGCGCGCGGTGTCGCTGACACGCTGGACCGGTGGTGGGGGCGGTGGGGCGAAGCCGAACGGCGGCGTCGCGGACGACGACTTCACGCCGCCGCCCTGCATCAGCTCGATCAAGCGGTCCTCGGCCAGCTCCTCGGCGCGGGGGCCGACCTTCTCGGTCTCCTCCTCGCGGACCAGCGCGATGGCGGCCTCGACGAGGTCGCGAATCATCGACTCGACGTCACGGCCGACGTAGCCGACCTCGGTGAACTTGGAGGCCTCCACCTTGACGAAGGGCGCCTGGGCGAGCTTCGCCAGGCGGCGGGCAATCTCCGTCTTCCCCACGCCGGTGGGGCCAATCATGATGATGTTCTTCGGGTGGATTTCGTCCCGCAAGTCGTCGTTGACCTGCTGGCGGCGCCACCGGTTGCGCAGGGCAATGGCGACGGCGCGCTTGGCGGCGTTCTGCCCGACGATGTAGCGGTCCAGCTCGCTGACGACCTCGCGAGGCGTGAAGGCGGACAACTTGCGCGATTCGGCCACGGGGTGTGTCTCCTAGAGCTCTTCGATGGAGATGTTGGCGTTGGTGTAGATGTCGATTTCACCCGCGATGGTGAGCGACTGGTGCACCACGTCGCGAGCAGACATCTGCGTGTGCGCCATGAGGGCGCGCGCGGCGGCGAACGCGTAGGGGCCACCACTGCCCACGGCGGCGATGCCGTAGTCGGGCTCAATCACGTCACCCGCGCCGGAGAGGATGAACGTCTTCTCCTTGTCGGCGACGATGAGGAGCGCTTCCAGCCGGCGGAGGAAGCGGTCGGTGCGCCAGTCCTTGCCCAGCTCCACGCAGGCGCGGGCCATGTTCTTCTGGTGCTCCTTGAGTTTGGCCTCGAAGCGCTCGAAGAGCGTGAAGGCGTCCGCGGTGCTGCCAGCGAAGCCGGCGAGCACCTGGCCTTCGCCCAGCCGGCGGACCTTCTTCGCCGTGTTCTTCATCACGGTCTTTTCGAGGGAGACCTGGCCGTCGCTGGCGATGGCGACCTTCCCGTCACGCCGCACGCAGAGGATGGTGGTGCCGTGGAACATAGGACCCGGGGTTTAACAAGCCGGGCGCGGCGTTTCCAAGGAACAGTGACTGGCTGTCTGCTCGCAGACTTCAAAAAGGAAGCACCCACGGCACCACCAGCACCGCCAGCGCGACGATGAGCACCTGGAGCGGGATGCCCACCCGGGCATAGTCGGCGAACCGGTAGCCCCCTGGGCTCATGACCAGCGTGTTCACGGGCGACGCGATGGGCGTGGCGAACGCCGCCGACGCGGTAATGGCCACCGCCATCAACAGCGGCTCGGGCCGCAGTTCCATGGACTCCGCGATGCGGAGGGCCACCGGGGCCACGAGGACGGCGGTGGCCGTGTTGGAGATGAACAAACCCAGGGTGGACGTCACGATGGCGAGCACCGCCAAGACGGCGTGGGGGCTGGCGCCGGTGAAGAGCCGCTCCAGGCCCGCCACTGCCAACTGCGTCACGCCGGTGCGCTCCAGCGCGGTGGCCAGCGGGAACATCCCGGCGATGAGCACGACGCTCTCCCAGTTGACCGTGCGGTAGACGTCCGCGGAGCGCACGCAGCCCGTGAGCACCATGGCCACCGCCGCGAGCAGCACCGCGACCACGTTGGGCAGCAGGCCCAGGGCCATCACCGTCAGCATCGCCAGGGTGATGACGACGGTGAGCGCCGCCCGCCGAGGATCCGCGAGGCGGTCGGTGCGCGGGTCGGGCTCGGCGAGCAGCACGAGGTCCTTTCGGGCCTCGGACAGGTTGCGCAGGTGCTTCTTGCGGCCCTTCACGAGCAGGGTGTCCCCGCGCCGCAGCGTGAAGTCCTTGAGGGCGGGAGACGAGGCATCCACCACCGCGTCCGTGCCCCGGCGAATCGCGAGCACCGTGGCCCGGAACCGGTCACGAAAGCGCGCCTGCCGGAGCGTCCGGCCCGCCAGCGCCGAGCGGCGGGGAATCACCACCTCCGCGAGCGACTCCTCGGGTGGCAGCGACAGCGACTGCAAGGACGGGAGCCGCTCCAACCCCCAGTGCTCCACCGTCGCGACGACGGCATCCTCATGGCCCTGGACGACCAGGATTTCGTCCGCGCCGAAGGGACGGTGCGGAACCACCGGATGCGCGGCGCCCATCAATGAGATGCCCACCACGTTCACTGCGTGCGCGGAGCGCAGGTTGGCCTCGCCGAGCGTCCGGCCCACGAGCTTCGAGCCACGAGGAACGCGGAGGGCATGAAGCAACGTTCCCAGGCCGTACTCAGTGGCGAAGTCCTCGGGCGACAGGACAGCCTGCGCCGCGACCTGCCCCTGCGCCGCCGAGGGCAGCAGGTATTTGCCGGCGAAGATGAGGAACAGCATGCCCGCGGCGAGCATCACCACGCCGATGGGGAAGAAGGTGAAGAAGCGGAACGGCTCATGGCCTGCGTCCCGAAGCGCCCCACTCACGATGAGGTTGGGCGGGGTGCTGATGAGCGTCAGCATGCTGCCCAGGTGGGCGGCGAACGCGAAGGGCAGGTAGATGCGGGCAGGCGCGATTCCGCGGCGAAGGGCGAGCGTTCCCACCACTGGCATCAGGATGGCCACGGTTCCCGTGGAGCTCATGAAGGCAGACAGCGCGGCGGTGGCCAGCATCACCACGGCGATGGTGCGCCCCTCCCCTTCCCCCGCGAGGTGCCCCAGCCGCTGTCCCAGCCACCCCGCCAGTCCTGTCTCCGTGATGGCGCCGCCAATCACGAAGAGTCCCACCAGCATGATGACCACCGGGTTGCTGAAACCCGCGAGCGCATCATCCACAGGAACGATGTCGAAGAGGAGGAGCGACAGCAGCGCGAGCAACGCCACAATGTCCAGCCGCACCCGGTCGCTCACGAAGAGCACCAGTGAGACGGCGAGGATGCCAAGGGTGATGAGCGCGGGAGGGGTCACATCGAGCAGCTATGACACCCCACGTGGGGATTCGCTACCCCAACGCCCCAGGCTCGACGTCACGACCGCTGGCGCGCCAATAGCACCGGCAAGCCCCACTGCACGCCCAGATCGACGAGACAGAGCGCCGCGAGGACTAGGGCAAAACAGGACAGGGACAACGCCGAGCGAATGGCGCAGAACGGGGCGTAGAACAGCAATGCAACCACGGGAACGCCCGAAGCCATCCGCTTTCTGCGTGCTGTCGTCACCAACAGGAACACGGTGAACCCGTCTGCCAACAAGCCCAGTGCAAGAAGGAACCAGGCCAGCCCGTTCGCGATGGCAAATAGTGTCCCCATCACGCGGCGTCGTCTGGTCGCCGAGCACTCACGCCCGCGGATGCGCGGAGTCGTAGACCTGCTGGAGCTGCTCCCACGTCACCTGGGTATACCGCTGCGTGGTGGACAAGCTTGAGTGGCCCAGCAGCTCCTGGATGCTGCGGATGTCCGCGCCGCCGCCCAGCAGGTGCGTGGCGAAGGAGTGACGCATGGCGTGCGGGCTCACCTTCCGCGTCAGCGCGCACTTCAGCACGTACGTGTCCAGGTGCCGCGCGATGCTCCTCGGCGTCAGGCGTCCTCCCCGGAAGTTGAGGAACATCGCCTCTGGCGCCTGATCCTTCCGAATCGTGGCCAGCAGCTCTCCCCGCCTCGCGAGGTACGCCTCCAACGCCCGGATGGACTGCGCGTTCACGGGCACGAGCCGCTCCTTGCTCCCCTTGCCCATCACCCGGACGATTCGCCCGCTGCGGTCGATGTCCAGCAGGTCCAACCCGCACAACTCACTGATACGCAGGCCGCCGCCGTAGAGCAGCTCCAGAATCGCCCTGTCCCGCAGCCCGAGCACCGTCTTCACGTCAGGCATGTCCAGGATGGCGAAGACCTCCTCCACCGGCAGCACCTTCGGCAGCGCCTTCGGCAGCTTCGGACTCTTCACCAGCTTCGCGGGGCTCGCGGGCAACAGCTTCTGCCGCACGAGGTACTTGTAGAACGACTTGATGCTCGCCAGCCGCCGCGCCCGGCTCGCCGGGGCGTGGTCCGTGCTCAACGTGCCCAGGTAGCCACGAATCGCCGCGTGCGTCCCGGACAGGAGCGACAGCTTCATTCGCTCCACCAGGTAGCGCTCGAAGTCCACCAGGTCGATGAGGTAGTTGCGCACCGTGTGCGGGGACGAGCCCTTCTCGTCCTCCAGGTGGGCGCGGAACTTCTCCAGCAGCGGCGACGGGCTCGTCATCGAGGACGAGCCTACGGGCCGGAGAAATCCTGGCAAGATTCGCGGTGAGCCTACGGTGCCTTGGCCGGAGCCGCGGCAGGCGCTGCCGCCGCCGCCGCTGCAGCCGCAGCCGGCTCCGCCTGGGACGGCAACACCGCCAGGCAGGTGTCCTGGGACAACCAGCCCGCGTGGCAGAACCAGGTCAGCAACGGAATCCGGACCTGCCAGAGCAACACGAAAATCACCGCCAGCGTGATGGCCAGCTTCGTCCACCCGGACGCGCCCTCCGCCTCGTCGTCCTCCTGCTGCCGGACCAGCGCCGAGCGCACCATGTCCAGGCGGTCCACCCGGGCGTTCGAGGGCAGCTTCGGACGGCGCGTCACCAGCGAGGACAGCTCCGGCGTCAGCATCAGCCGGTCATTCAGCGCCCAGCCGGAGCCTTCCAACAGCAGCGCCAGGTTGCGCCGGCGTAGCTTCAGCCAGCCCAGAAGCCCCGCCGGGGCCATGACGACAATGGCAATCAGCGTCGCCGCGGAGATGAGGTCCACCAGCGTCAGCGACTTCACCTGCGTCATGATGAACGCGAAAGACGAGCCCAGCGCCGCAGCCGCCAGGCCGCCCGCCGCCACGATGCCCGCGAGCCCGCCCCCTGGAGGTGCTGCGGCGGCTGCGGCGGGAGCCGCGCCCGCCGCCGGAGGAGGCGCCACCGGCGGCGCATTCGTCGCGTGCGTGTAACTCTTCTCCAGCGTCGAGTCGAACGTCTTCTCGCCCGCCGACGCCAGGCCCTCCACCTTACTGGTGATGAACTCGCCGATGCGCGCGAAGGGCATGGTCATCGACTCCCACAGCGACACGGGCTGACGAACCACCTGCGTCACGATGGCGTCGCTCTCCACGCCGTCCACGTCGTAGAAGACGCCCCGCTTGCCCACCGCGAGCTCCGTGCTCCGGCCGCTCGTCACCGGCACCGCCACTTCATACCCGGGCGTCCCATCCTTCGGCGCCACCTGGACGTAGAGGATGCAGGTGGTCCCCAGTGAGGTGAGCGCGGAGTGCGCGGCCCGGTTCGTCACCAGCACCGACAGCGTGTACTTGCGCCCGCCCAGGATGAGCGTCCCCTTCTCCACCAGCGCCAACCGCTTGGGCATGTAGAGGTTGGGCATGCTGATGAAGTTGTTCGCGAACAGCAGCAGCCAGCGCTGGTAGAGCACCAACCGCTCCAACTCGTTGACGGCATCCAGCGTGGGCTTGAGCGCGAGGTCCGCCGCGCTCGCGGCTTCCAGGGCATCCAGGTCCGCGTCCGAAACCGACGGCAGCGTGTCCACCAGCTTGCGCACCGGGTTCGCCTCGAGCTGCGCCTGCCACGCCAGCACGCCATCCGCCTTCGCCGCCAGCCCCCGCCACGCCGAGTCCGACAGCCGCTGCGAATCCCCCGTCATCGGCGTGGCGACGTCCGTGTGGAACGCCTCCAGCACCTCGTACGCGGGCCCGCGCAGGAGACGGGACCACTCCAGCACACCCGACGCATCCGGCGGCGCGATGGGCAGGTCCCCCGCCGCCTTCCCCAGCGCCGCCACGTCGCCCAGCGCGCCCTCCACCCGCTCCGCGCGCAGGCGCAGGCTCGCCGCCGCTTCGGGCTGCGCAGCCACCAGCCGGCACTGCACGAAGTACGCATCCAGCAGCGGCGCCACGTCGCGCACACGCTTCGCCGTGTCCAGGCTGATGTCGCCCCAGACGAACGCCGCGCCCTGCTTCTCCCGGTGCTCCCGCAGCTTCGCGCGCTCCTCGCGGAAGCGCGCCACCAGCGCCGCGTCCACGCCCGCCTTGCCTGCCCGGTTCGTCAGCGCGGGAAAGCTGGCCATCAGCTCCTGGGCCAGGGGCCGCAGGTGCTCGGGCAGGTGCTCGGGCGCGATGATGCCATCGCCGTTCTGCCCGGCCTCGCGCAGGGCCTTCTCGCTCTCGCGAACCTGCGCCAGGGAGATGCGCCCGGTGTCCGTCGCCTTCAGCGTCCGGAGAATCATCTCCGCCGCGCCGCGCAGGGGCCGCGCCTCCTCGCTGAGCGCGTTCAACTCCAGCACGTCACTGGAAGCATCCGCGCCGCGCCGGTCCTTGAGCTGCTTGGCGGCCCAGTCCACCGCCGTGCGCACCTCCGCCACGCGGATGCGGCCGTTGCCGTCCGAGTCCATCAACGTCAGCAGGCGAGGGTCACAGCTCAAGCCCTCCAACGGGCATGCCGTGGCAATCCACTGCGTTTCGGGGATGCGGATCGCCTCCACCAGCACATCGAAGGAGGGAATGTCGACCTGGAGCGAGCCGCCGTAGCGGCGATAGATGAGCGAAGCCATACAGGCGGAGGAAGTAAGCACACCGCCCGACGAATCGCACGATCCTCAACAATCAAAAGCTACAGCGTCGCGGGGACGCTGTAGATGCCGGCCTTCGGGCCCTGCGTAATCGCGTACACGGCCAGCGAGTCATTCTTGCCCCCGAAGGACACCGGCACCTGGACGCCCTGGTCCAGCGTCTTCCGCGCCTGGGTCTTCACGTCGTACACCGCCACATCGTAGGTGTCCGAGTCCATGCGGGCATACGTGACGAGCACCCGCTGGCCATCCTCGGACAGCTTGTAGCTGAAGATGCCCTGCAGCCACGTGCGGGGGTCCGCCTGCCGGGGCAGGTCCATGGCCATGAAGTCACACGAGCGTCCATTGCGGATGCAGTTGGAGCGGAACACCACCTGCCCGTTGCCCGGCGTGAAGCCATAGCCAAAGACGCCCTGCTGCACCTTCGCCGCCCGCTCCTCCCCCAGGGTGTACAGCATCAGGTCCACCGAGTACGCGGGCTTGAGGATGCGCGAGAGGAACGCCACATAGCGCCCGTCCGAGCCCCAGACGAAGTTGGGCACGCGGCCGCCCACCTGCTTCGTCGTGCCGTCCGGCAGCGCGGCCACCGACATCAGCCCCGCGTTCGCAGTCGAGTCATACTTCTCCAGGAAGCCCACCGCCTGCGAGTCCGGCGAGAAGGCCAGCTTCTCCACCTGCACGCCCAGCTTGCGCCCCGGGCCCCCCGCCGCCGGGCCCAGGTACAAGTCTCCTGGCACGTTCGGCTTGCCGTTCTCCGTGCGCGCCAGCCACTTGCCATCGGGCGAAAAGGCAAACACACCCGAGGCCACCGCCAGCCGCTTCGCCTTCAGTTCGGGCAGCTCCGCCAGGTACAAGTCATACAACCCTCGCACCGACTCGCTGCGCACCTGGAAGGCCACGCGCTGACCATCCGGGGAGACTTCGTAGTCCCCCACCTGGTCCCCCACCTTCACGGGCGGCGCGTCTGGCTTCTCCACGGAGATGGCCGCCATGCCCCCCGCCGCGGACAGCCGGCGCTTGAAGAGCAGCGTCTTGCCGTCCGGCGTGAACTGGGCGGTGCTGACCTCCGCCGCCACGTCCGTGAAGGGCCCTGACGGCAGCGTGCCCAGCTTCAGCTTGCCACCATCCACGTAGGCCAGCTTCGTCCCATCCGGGCTGGGCAGCATGTAGCTGACCGCCGTGCCCAGCATGACGGGCTCCGCCTTCGCGTCATCCAGTGACGCCACGTTCAGCGCGCCCGACTGCGTCGCCGGGTTGTAGCCGGTGAGGAAGAGGACGTGCTTCGAGCCCGGCGCCACCAACTGTCCGCCGGGGACGTTCGTCACGCCCTCGCCCAGCTTGCGCGGCTCGCCGCCCTCCACGGGCACCACGTACAGCTCGCCCAGCACCATCTGCGGCGGAATGCCGTCCAGCGCGGGCTTCTTCCCGTTGACCAGGTACGTGGCGAAGCGGCCATCCGCCGTCACGCGCAGGTCCGTCACCCGGCCCGAGGCCAGGAGCGTCCCCTGCCCCGCGCCGGGGGCACCGGGCGGAGGTGGCTTCTCCGCCGCCGCGGCGGCCTTGGCGCGCCGCACACCCGGGGCCTCCGAGCCGCCATTTTCGCCCTGCTTGCAGCCCGTGCCCGCCATCACCAGCGAGGCCATCAGGCCCGCGGTCCACAGCCGCCCCTGCCGCATCCGCATCATGCGCTCCTCTGATCCACGTGCTCAGGGGCGCCCGCCGCCGGGACGCCCGCATGCGGCAGCCACGCCGCCAGGTCCTGCTTCGCTCGCGCCGAATACGCCGCGCGCTTCTCCGCCTTCTTCATCCGCCCGGTCACCGGCGAAAAGATGCCGAAGCTGATGTTGGAGGGCTGGTGCGGGTAGTCCGGCGGGTGCGCTTCGCCCGTCACGTGCCGCAGCAGCGCGCCCATCGCCGTGGTGGCCGGCGGCGGAACGAACTCCGTCCCCGTCAGCCGTGCGTGCAGCGCCAACGCCACCAGGTATCCACACGCCGCGCTCTCCACGTAGCCCTCCACGCCGGAGATCTGCCCCGCGAAGTAGAGCCGGGGCTCCGTCTTCAGCGACAAGTCCTTCGCCAGCAGCCGGGGCGAGTCGATGAAGGTGTTCCGGTGGATCTGCCCCATCCGGAGGAACTCCGCTTGCTGAAGTCCGGGGATGAAGTTGCTGAAGATGCGCTTCTGTTCACCCCAGGTCAGCCGCGTCTGGAAGCCCACCATGTTCCAGGACGTGCCGCCCACGTCCTCCATGCGCAGCTGCACCACCGCGTAGGGCTCCTGACCCGTGCGCGGGTCCCTCAGGCCCACCGGCTTCATGGGCCCGTAGGCCAGGGTGTCATCGCCACGCTCGGCCATCACTTCAATGGGCAGACACCCTTCGAAGTACTTGGGTTCCTCGAAAGCGTGCGGCACCACCTTCTGCCCCGCCTTCACCTCGGCGATGAAGCGGTAGTACTCGTCCTTCGTCATCGGCAGGTTGAGGTAGTCGTCCCCGCCGCCCTTGCCGTAGCGGCTCTGGCGGAACGCCACGTTCATGTCGATGGAGTCCGCCGACAGGATGGGCGCGATGGAGTCATAGAAGTAGAGCCGGGTGCCCACGTGGCGCTCCAGCTCCCGCGTCAGCGCATCCGACGTGAGCGGTCCCGTGGCAATCACCACCGGGCCGTCCTCGGGCAGCTGCTCCACCTCGCCGGCCACCAGCTCCACGCCGGGCTGGCGCAGCAGGGACTCCGTAATCGCGGCGGAGAAGCGCTCGCGCTCCACCGCCAGCGCGTCGCCCGCGGGCACCCGGTTCGCGTCCGCCGCGCTCAGCACCAACGAGCCCAGCGCGCGCAGCTCCGCGTGCAGCAGGCCAATGGCGCTCTCCGGGTTGTCCGAGCGCAGCGAGTTGCTGCACACCAGCTCCGCCAGCGTGTCCGACTTGTGCGCGGGAGAACGCTTCTGGGGCTTCATCTCCCGCAGCACCACCGGCACCCCACGGCGGGAGAGCTGATAGGCGCACTCCGTCCCTGCCAGGCCGCCGCCAATCACCGTCACCCGCTGCTTCTGATCCGCCATCCGCTTCCTCCAGGCCCGCGCCGCGCGGCGTCCAGCAACTGTTAGCAGGACTGACACGCCCTGGCCCAGCGTCGATTCAACCGTGTACGACCCCACGCTCTCGCTCCGGATTCGCGCATGGCCGGTTGCCCACCGGCCCACCTCTGCCCCCCGCTGGAAGGCGCGGTTTCCCTACCTGGGTTGCACCCCTACGTTTCTCGCGTTCGCCGCTCGGGGGCGGCCTGCATCCGGGCGAGCGCCACTGAACTCGTAGACTGGGAGGACCGAAGCCATGGCGACCCGCCGAACCCTGGACCTGAACCGGATCCGCGAACTCCTGCAACGCCGCCGCCGGGAGATCCTCAGCGCCAACGAGGGGGCGCACCGCGAGCTCACCGCCCTGAAGAACCAGGAGCGGGACCCCGAATACGAAGAAAACGCCCAGTCCGAGCTGGCCGACTACACCCTCTCCAGTCTGATGGAATCGCAGCGGCGCGAAATCATGCTCATCGACGCGGCGCTGCGCCGCATGGAGATGGGCGTGTTCGGCGAGTGCGTGGACTGCGGCTTCGAGATTCCCATCGAGCGCCTGGAGGCCCTGCCCTTCGCCATCCGCTGCGAGGAGGACGCCAGCATCCACGAACTCGAGACGCGCGGCGGCCCCATGGCCAGCCCGTCTCTCTGAGGCGATGCGAGCGCGCGCTCCCGGTGCCGCCCCGGGGGCGTGCTACTCGCCCTCTTTCTGGAGCACCACGAAGCGGTAGTTCTCCAGCTCGTTCTGCCCCGCCGTGTAGAGCACGGTGAGGAGCATGTCGTAGGGAATCTTCTTGTCCGCGATGACGGACAGCTCCCCGCTGAAGGGCGCCGACGGGTTGCGCGCGGCGATGTACTTCAGCTTCTCCACTTCCTTCTTCAACTGCGCATCCAGCGGCAGCACCAGCCGCCCCTGGAGCTTGTCGGCCGGGAACTGACCGTTCTGCAGCCGCAGGACCTCTCGCTCACCCACCAGCACGTTCCTGGGCGTGATGGTGACGGCCACGGTGTCCTTGGGCGTGGCGCGCGTGGAGGACACGGGCGGACGCACGTCCTCGGATGCCGTCACCGCCGCGGACGACGAGGCGAAGGACTTGAGCAGGAACACCAGGAGGATGGTCATCATGTCCATCATCGCGGTGATGTTCAGCTCCTTGATCTCCCCCGCCGCCTCGCGCTCCTTGCGCTTCTTGCGCGCCAGGGCCCGGCGGTAGCTCAGCCGCGCCACGGCTTCCGCGTCGGGCGTGTCCACGGCGGATGTCGTCGGGTCGCCCATGGCTCAGATGGCTCCCAGGGTGACGTCCGGGAACAGCAGCCGGCGCTCGCGGCCCTGCGTCTCACGGATGGCGTCCAGCGTCTGCGTCAGCGTCTCATAGGGGACGTCCGGGTCCGCGCCCACGATGACCTTCGTCTCCTTGGGGAAGGCGGACTTGATCTCCACCATCTTCGCGTTGAGCGCGGAGAAGTCGTGCGCGCCGTCCGCCTTCACGGGGATGGTGGGCGTCCCCGCCTCCCCGAGGATGGCGTTCTCGCTGCTGACGAAGTGCCCCTTCTTGGAGATGAGCACGGACAGCGTCAGCTTTGGCGCGTCGTCCGGGTTCTCCTGGGCCATGCCCGTCGTCGGCGCACCATAGGCGGGGGCGTTGACGTTGATGATGCCGAACGTCGCCAGGCCGGTGATGGACAGCAGCATGAAGATGATGAGGTTCATGAGGATGTCGAGGTACGGGACGATGTTCAGCTCGCCCGCCTCTTCTTCCTCACGGACCTTCAGCTTGCGCCGGGAGTAGTGGAACGCCATGGCCGCGTGCCCCTGCGCTCTTACGAAGCGCGCGCCTCGAGCTCCGTGGTGGCCGGGTCCACGGAACCGCGGCGCGACAGGAGGTTCTCCAGCTTGAGCGCGTTGAGCTCCAGCCCCTCCACCATGCTCTTCGCGTACGACGTGAGGAACAGGTGGAAGATGATGCAGATGACGGCGATGGAGAGCGCGAAGGCGGTGTTGTTCATCGCCTTGGAGATGCCGTCCGACAGCAGCACCTGCTTCTGCTCCGCCGGCACGTTGCCCAGCGCCTGGAAGGTGCCGATGAGGCCGAAGATGGTGCCCACCAGCCCCACCAGCGTGGCGATGTTCGCCAGGGACCACAGCCAGGGGATGCGCTTGGACACGTTCGGGCTGTGCTCGACGATGGCCTCTTCCACCGCCTTGGAGACCTCAATCTCACCGCGGTTGGCGTTCACCAGGCCCGCGCGGACCACCTTGGCCAGCGGCGCGTTGGGCGCCATGGCGCACACCTTCACGGCGCGGTCCAGGTTGCCGCTGCGCACCAGCTTGGCGATCTGCTCCATGAAGGGCGGCGCGTTGAGGTTGTAGCGGAACACCAGGGTGACGATGCGCTCCAGCGCGACCGCCAGCGAGCACGCCAGCCAGAACAGGTTCACGAACATGAACGGTCCGCCATCCTTGAAGAACTTGATGACGGAGTCCGTGACGCCCAGCTTGCCCCCTTCCGTGGCCGCGAGGGTCACGTCCAGCAGCAGCTCGCTTACCGAGGGAATCATTGCGCCCAGAGTCCTTTCGACGCCCGCCCCCCGGGGCGCGCCCATCCGGAGGCGGGCACCCGTTCGACGTTCCCGGGGAGGGAGCAGCCTGGACTTCTAGGGCGGGCCCGCCAAGGCTGTCAAGCCGAGGGCGGGCCATGCCCATGTAACTACTGGGCTTTCAAGCAGCCGAGGAGGCTTCGGGTGACCCACCCAGGCCCCCGGGCTGCTCGGTGATTTCGCGCCGGTAGTCGCACTCCTTGTTGGGGCACGCCACGTACGGGCCGTCCCGCTTGGAGAACTTCTGGAGCAGGTAGGGGGACGCGCAGGTGGGGCACGGCTCGGCCAGCGGCCGGTCCCAGGCGGCGAACTTGCAATCCGGGTAGCGGTTGCAACCGAAGAAGATCTTTCCGCGGCCGCTGCGGCGCTCCGTCAGGTAGCCCTCCTTGCACTCCGGGCACGCCACGCCAATGGAGATGGGCTTGGACGTCTTGCAGTCCGGGTAGCCGGAACAGGCCAGGAAGCGCCCGAAGCGGCCCCGCTTGATGACCATGGGCTTGGTGCACTTCTCGCACACCTCGTCGGTGGTCTCCTCCTCCACCATGACGATCTTGCCCTCGGCGTCCCGCTTGAAGTCCTTCGTGTTCTTGCAGTCCGGGTAGTTCGAGCACGCGAGGAAGTGCCCCATCTTCCCGAACTTGATGACGAAGAGGTTGCCGCACTTCTCGCAGGGGATGTCCGTCTTGATCTCCTCCCGCTTGACGTCGCGCATCTCCGCTTCGGCCTTCTCGAGCGTCTCCTTGAAGGGCCCGTAGAAGTCGTGCAGCACGGACTTCCAGTTGGCGCCGCCCTCGGAGATCTGGTCGAGCTTCTCCTCCATCGTCGCCGTGAAGGTGACGTCCAGCTCGTGGGGGAAGTGCTTGACCAGCATCTCGTTGGTCATGTTCCCCAGGTCCGTGGGCCGGAAGCGGCCCTCCAGCTTCTCCACGTACTTCTTGTCCTGGATGGTGGAGAGAATGGCGGCGTAGGTGGACGGGCGGCCGATGCCGCGCTCTTCCAGCTCCTTCACCAGCGTGGCCTCGCTGAAGCGCGGGGGCGGCTGGGTGAAGTGCTGCTCGTGGAGCAGCTTCTGGAGGTTCAGCGCGTCGCCGTCGTTCAGCACCGGCAGCTCGCCCACGGCGTCGGCGCCCTCGGCGTTCTCGTCACCGGCGGCCTTGGCCTTCTCCTTCTCCGCCTCTTCCTCCGGCGTCAGGCCAGCACCGTAGACCGCCAGGTAGCCGGCGAACTTCAGCGTGCTGCCGGAGGCGCGGAAGGTGGCCCGGCCCGCGGCGATGTCCGCGCTGGTCTGGTCATAGACGGCGGGCTTCATCTGACACGCGACGAAGCGGTTCCAGATGAGCTCGTAGAGGCGGTACATGTCCTCCTCGCCCATGGCCTCGAAGAAGGGCTTCACCCGCTCCGGCGGGTACTCCAGCGACGTGGGCCGGATGGCCTCGTGCGCGTCCTGGGCGCTCTTCTTGGTGCGGTACACCATGGGCTCGTCGGGCAGGAAGTCCTTGCCGTACTTGCCGTCGATGAACTCGCGCACCTGCTTCACCGCGTCGTCGGACAGACGGGTGGAGTCCGTACGCATGTACGTGATGAGCGCCGTCTGGCCCTCGTCACCCAGCGGCACGCCTTCGTAGAGGCGCTGCGCCAGCGTCATCGTCTTCTTCGCGGTGAAGGACAGCCGGTTGGCCGCCTCCTGCTGGAGCTTGGACGTGATGAAGGGCGCGGGCGCGTTGCGGCGGCGCTCGCGGCGGTCCACCTTGGCCACCGAGAAGCTGGCCGACTGGAGCTCGGCGACCAGGCCCTCGGTGATGGCGCGGTCCTTCAGCTCCACCTTCTTGCCGTCCACCTTGGACAGCTTGGCCTTGAACGGCGGCGGGCCGGAGGGGCCCTCCAACAGCGCGTCCAGCGTCCAGTACTCCACGGGGACGAAGGCCTTGATTTCGTCCTCGCGCTCCACGATGAGGCGCACCGCCACGGACTGCACGCGGCCGGCGGACAGGCCCCGGCGCACCTTCTTCCAGAGCAGCGGGGAGATTTGATACCCCACCAGCCGGTCGAGGATGCGGCGCGTCTGCTGCGAGTCGTAGTTGTCCTGGTTGAGCTGGCGCGGCTGCGCGATGGCTTCCTGGATGGCCTTCTTGGTGATTTCGTTGAAGGTCACCCGGAGCGCGTCGGGATGCGCCAGCTCCTCCTTGATGTGCCACGCAATGGCCTCGCCCTCGCGGTCGGGGTCCGTGGCCAGGAAGACGCGGTCGGCCGACTTCGCCATCTTCTTGAGCTCGTTGAGGACCTTCTCCTTGCCCTTGATGACCGTGTACTCGGGCTGGAAGTCGTGCTCCACGTCGACGCCCATCTTGCTCTTGGGCAAGTCCTTCACGTGGCCCACGGAGGCCTTCACCGTGTAGCCGGAGCCCAGGTACTTCTTGATGGTCTTCGCCTTGGCGGGAGACTCCACGACGACCAGGTAGTGCGGGCCCTTGCCACGGGGCGTGGCCTCCTCCTCCGCGTCTGCTTCCACGGTGGGGAGTTCGTCCTCGTCGCCCTTCTTGGTGCGGCGGCGAGCCGCCGTCTTCTTGGCGGCGGTCTTCTTCTTGGCCGCAGGCTTCTTCTTGGCGGCCTTCTTGGCGGCGGCCTTCTTGGCGGGCGCCTTCTCCTCGGCCGCCTCAGTCTCTTCCACCTTCTTCTTCGTCCGCGTGGCCATGACTCTCCTACCTAGATTCTCTCGTACAGCCTTCCGGGGTGCTGGATGACCAGCCCCGTCAATTCCAACTCCACCAGCGCGCTGGCGAGCGCCGCCGGTGAGAAGGTGCTGCCGACCAGCACCTCGTCGAAGCTCCGGGGAACCCGGTCCAACATCGCGAAGGCCCCCTTCGCTTCCGCGGAGAGGTCCTCCCATGAGCCCATCGTCCCAGGAGGAACCGCCGCCAGAGGGTCGACTTTCAGCACCCTCCACACATCATCCGGGCCCAGGCAAACCGCCGCCTCCCCGTCCCGCAGCAATGCGTTGCAGCCGGCCGCCTCCTCCTGGCGTACGTCACCGGGCATCGCGAACACCGGCCGCCCCTGCGCCCGCCCCGCCTCCGCCGTGTACAGGCTCCCCGAATCCTTCCCCGCCCTCAGCACCAAGACTGCGTCGGATGCCCCGGAGATGAGCCGGTTGCGCCGGGGAAACGTCGTGGTGCTCGCCCGGACGCCGGGAGGCAGCTCGCTGAAGAACACGCCCCCTCGGTCCAGGAAATGAGGAAGCAGGCGGGCTTGCGCCGTGTCGAGTGCATCCAGGGCGGACCCCAGGAAGGCCCACGTCTCTCCCCCCTCATCC